>DATAOM010000219.1:0-9313 GCA_036265775.1 Ktedonobacterales bacterium
GCAGGCCCACAGGCGCGATTTCAATCGCCAATTATCATCCGTGGTTCCCCCTTCCCTCGCAGGGAAGGGGGTCAGGGGGTTAGGTCAACCCCTCCAGATACGCCAAAACATCCGACGCAGCCTCGCCACCCGCCTTCGCATGCGCGATCAGTGGGATGCCATGCGGACCCGGAACATGTAGTGCGCCAGGGAACGCTTCCAGCGTCGCGCGCACAATCTCCAGCTTCCCCAACATCGCCGCCGCGAACAAATCTAGCCGCGCGCCCTGCTCCAGCAGATACTCCGCGATGTCGCGCCGCCCCACGTGCGCCCCCGCGCCTAGCCCCGTTTCCCAGTCGCCGCCACCCCAGTCCCACGTCGCGTTCACCAGCTTCGGCTGCTCCGCTAGCAGCGCCTTCACCCGCTCCAGATCGCCATGCGCATTGGCGACGAAATCGCGCACGAGCATCGGCTCCAGCGCAGGCGGTGTCTCCATCTCGCTTCCCATGTCGCTCCTCTTTCTCTTTCAACCTCGACCAACGTCAGCATATGCGAGGAAGCGACCCCTCCGCTAGCCAGCGACCACGTATCCCATGCCTTCCGTGCTATACTCAGCCCAAACACCAGACCAGGCCGCCACAGACCAGCAGCACAAGAACCGGAGGCGCGCGATGGATCAGCAGGTGAACCAGGCCGCCAGCCAGCAGCCGCATCAGCACAAAGTACGCCACGCGCAGGTCACCGTCCTCGCCGCGCTGGCCATGCTCGCTGGAATCATCGGCGTTATCGCCGGGATCATCACACTCGCCAGCGGGACCGTCTTCTCGTTATTCGCAACCTCCGTCCCCCGCCCACCTGCCGTCGTGATCCTGCTCGGCATCCTGCAACTGGCGATTGGCGCCCTCTACATTGGCTTCAGCGTCGGCGCATGGCGGCTCCAGAATTGGGCGTGGCCGCTGGGCATGGCGGCGGGCTCGCTCGCCATTATCGTCAACGGCGTCCGGCTCCTCTATAACCTCTTCGCCTTCGCCAAAGGCGAGCCGGTCTCCGGCATTGTGGGGCCAATCCTCGCGCTGATCGTCGGCGGGATCATCCTCTACTATCTCTTCTCCGACTCTGTCCAGCGCGCCTTCGACCTCTAGCAGAAGCGCCCAACGTTACAGGAGCTGCGCCGATGTTGCTCGAACTCGCCGTGGGCGACGCCTATGGCGCTGGCTTCGAGTACGCGCCCGAGATGGCCCAGTTCAACGACCTCTCCGGCTATGTGCGCCACCCGCGCCACCGCATCATTCCCGGCGCCTACACTGACGACACCCAGATGAGCCTTGCCATCGCCGAGGTCATCGTCTCAGGCGAGGACTGGACGCCGCTGAACCTGGCCAATGCCTTCGTCACTGCTTTCAAACGCGCCCCACGCGAAGGCTACGCTGGCGGCTTCTACGACTTCCTATGCCACGTGCGCGACGGCGCGCAGTTCCTCGCGGAGATTCACGGCGAGAGCGACAAGAGCGGAGCCGCGATGCGCGCTGCGCCCATCGGTGTTTTCCCGACTGTCACGGAGGTCGTCAAGCGAACGCGCATCCAGGCTGCGCTCACGCACAACACGCCAGACGGGATCAACGCTGCGCTCGCCGCCGCGCTGATGAGTCACCACGGCCTGTACCGCCTGGGAGCGAAGGCCGGACTCGGCGCGTTCCTGGAGGCGCATGTCCCCGGCGATTGGTCCGTTCCCTGGACCGGCAAGGTGAAGTCGAAGGGCTGGATGAGCGTGCGCGCCGCGATCACGGCCCTGGCCGCGAGCGAGCGCATGAGTGAACTGTTGCGCCGCTGCGTGGATTTCACCGGCGATGTGGATACCGTCGCGGCGATCGCGCTGGCGGCGGGATCGTGCTGTGAGGAAATCGAGCAGGATTTGCCTGCGCATCTGGTGTATGGCCTCGAGGATTCGGCCTTTGGCCGGAGCTACATCGAGGAGCTTGACGCGCGCCTTCTGAGCCTGGTCCGTCGCTGAGGCTCCCCCTTGCCATCTGTTTGATGGCGAAGACACCTTGACAAAAACTAATGGCATTAGTTATTATACTAATCACATTAGTTTTCTAACTAATCTGATTAGTTTTTCAGCTAATGGGATTAGTTTCTGCGCGAGGGTATGAAAGGGAGCGGGCGAAGATGGCGACGCAGTTCTTGCAGGTGGAAGATGGGACGCTGGCGTACGACGATGCTGGCGCCGGGCCGCTGGTGATCTGTGTTCCGGGGATGGGCGACCTGCGCGGGGAGTATCGCTTCCTCGCGCCGAAGCTGGTCGCGGCGGGCTATCGCGTTGTGACGCTGGACGTGCGCGGGCATGGCGAGACGAGCGTGCGCTGGCCCGACTACTCTGTCTCGGGAATCGGCGCGGATATCCTCAGTCTGGCGCGGGCGCTGAACGCTGGCCCAGCGACAATCATCGGGACCTCGATGGCGGCTGGAGCGGCGGTCTGGGCGGCGGCGGAAGCGCCTGAGCTGATCGCCGGGATCATCCTGGTCGGGCCGTTCGTGCGCGGTGGCGGCTCGCGACTGCTCGCGCGTGTGATGGCGGCGGTCTTCTCCGGGCCCTGGGGCGCTGGCCTGTGGACGACCTACTACCGGCGGCTCTATCCAACGCAGAAGCCAGCCGACTTCGAGACGTATGTGGCCGCGCTGAAGGCCAATCTGTGCGAGCCGGGACGGCTAGCGGCGCTGCGCCAGATGCTTCTCGCGCGCAAGGACGCGTCAGACGTGCGGCTGGAACGGGTAACCGCTCCGACGTTGGTCCTGATGGGGTCGCGCGATCCCGACTTCCCCGATCCGGCGAGAGAGGCGGCGTTGGTAGCCGAGCGTACGCATGGGACGGCGCAGATGATCGAGGGCGCGGGACACTACCCGCACGCCGAGACGCCCGACATCACCAGCGAGCGCGTGATCGCGTTCCTGCGGCAGGTCCAGCAGGTCAGAGAGGCGGCGCGACATGGCGCGTAAACCGGGGCCAGGACTGGACACGGAGCAGGTGCTGCGCGCGGCGGGGGCGCTGGTGGACGAGGAGGGCTTGGAGCAGTTGACACTGACGCGCCTGGCCGAGCGGCTCAATATCCGCACACCCTCGCTCTACAATCACGTCGCCAGCCTCGAAGAATTGCGGCGCGATGTGGCGCTGCTGGCGACGCGCGATCTGCTGGCGCGACTGACGAAGGCGAGCCAGGGGAAAGCGCGTAGAGACGCGCTCTACGCCATCGCCCACGCCTATCGAGCCTACGCGCACGAGCATCCAGGGCTTTATAGTATGACGTTGCGCGCGCCGGACCCGGAGGATGTGGAATTCCAGGCGGTGGCGCAGGAGGCGCTCGATCTGCTGCTGGACACGCTGAAGCCCTACAGGCTCGCCGACGACGAGGCGCTGCAGGTGATACGCGCCTTTCGCAGCATGGCGCACGGCTTCGTCTCGCTGGAGTTGCTGGGCGGCTTTGGTCTGCCGCTGGAACTGGATAAGAGTTACTCACTCCTGCTGCATATCTTCATTGACGGTATGGGGGATTAGCGCGGATCTGTTCTCCGGAAGGACGCGATCTATCGCCCGCGCCCCTACCAATAAGCCAGCATCGCTAACCGGACCTCTATTCGCCTACTGGCGTCTCCACTGGATGGCCACCCTCGGCCCAGGCGGGATAGCCGCCTTCCAGCGCCATGACGCGATAGCCGCGCGCGCTCAGTTCCTCGGCGGCGCGCTCGCCACGTGAGTAGCCAGGATTGTGCATGTTGCAGTAGGTCACGATCAGGCGGTCGGTGGGCAGCGTCGCGCTGGCGAGGTCGTCTAGCGGGCGATTCACTGCTCCGGCGAGATGACCCTCGGCATACTCCTCGGCGTCGCGCACGTCCAGCACGAGCGGAGCGTCTGGCGTGGCTAATTCCTCGGCGAGCGCGGCGGGGCTGATATGCTCGCACTCGGCGGGCGCGCCGATGACCGGAGTCAGCGCATCCTGGAGCGCCGCGACGCGGTCCGTGCGGCCATGGCTGCGCTCGTAGCGCTGCATCTCCTGCACGGGCCAGATGAAGCCGTTGGCGCGCGTCTCGCCCCAGAGCGGGCCGCCGGGGCCATCGCCGTAGGTATTGGTGGCTTCGAGCAGTTCGGGCGGCGATGCGGCGACGGTCGCGCTGAGCCGGGCCTGCGCGGCGTCAACTCCCGCGAGGATCTCTTCCCAGGAGCGCTCCTCCGCGGCGGCGATGGCCGCAACGTTGACGGCGTCGAAATCTACCCAGCGGGGAGCAGCCTCGCCACGTTGGAAGTAGCCGATGCGGTCAGCGGAGTAATCCATCCAGGCGCCACAAGCTGAGAGGAGTCCGGCGGCGGACCAGCGTTTGTCGCCACGTTCGGCGCGCTCGTCGGCGCTGCGCGCATCGGCAAACTCGTGGATGAGCGTATGGGTCTGCGCGAAGAGGGCCAGCAGCATGTCGCGTGGTTCTGGCGCGCTGGTCATGAATGCTCTCCTTTGTTCTCTCCCTGGTGAACGTTTCACGCTATCGTCATGTCTGAGCGATTGGTCTCTATTCAATTATGTGGCGCAATACATGACATCTTCCGTCATGTTACCGCCAGCGCGTCTCGTCTGTGTGACGTATGTGATATGCTCGGCGTACAGCGCTCGCCCGTTGTGCGTTGGCTGGCAAAGATGACACGTGGACCACAATGACAACACCGCAACACCCATCCACCGATCAAGGAGGCGCTAGAGCGGCTGAGGCGCCACGCGCGAAGCAATCGCGTTCTGGGCTGGGACGCCATCGGCCTTGGGTCGGCGCGCGGATTCCCGTCTGGCTGCCGCTGCTGATCGCAACGGTCTCCTTTGCCACCTCGACCTACACCTTCTTCGCCACTAACGCCGCGCCGGATCTCGCGCTGACGATGCCCGTGTTTGTGCGTGTCGCGCAGGGGCCAAACCTTGGCAACGTCGCCGTGGCCTACCTCCAGCCCTCATTCACCAATACAGGGCAGAGCGCGCGTGTCGAGGTGATCTCGGGGATGACGTTGCGCGTGCAGCCAGCCTCTGGCGGTGAGGCGGCAACGTTCACCTGGCAGGAAATCGGGCGCTTTGTGCCTGACACGACAACTGGCGGGCTGTTCCGGCTCAATTACGAATATGTGAGCGATGCGCAGCCGTTGCTCGTGAGCCAGGGAAGTCCGCAGACGCCGGTGGCAACCTTAATTGACCCGGCCGGCTGGTACTTCACACCAGGGGCGTATAAGATCACACTGATCGCCAATCGTCAGGTGAATACAGCGCCACTCCAGCGCACGATTCAGATTACCCTAACCGACGCCAGCATCGCCGCGCTCAATGAACAGGGCGGCGGCACATTCCTGAGAGAAGACGCCACGCAGGTCAAGTAGGCGCGGATATTCGTGAATATTCGCGGATACACAAAGAGGGTCACTATGGCAGAGGAATCCAGCTATCGCGCGTTACGAGTCGAGCATGGGGAGAACGGCGTCGCCGAGATTGTCCTGATCGGACCGGGCAAGGGCAACGCGATGGGCCCCGACTTCTGGCGTGAGCTGCCGCTGGCCGTCGCCGCGCTGGAGGCGGATGAGAGTGTGCGCGCAGTGATCGTGCGGGGAGACGGCGCGCATTTCTCCTACGGGCTGGACCTGGGCGCAATGGTTGGCGAGTTGCCGGTCGCGGGGAAACAACTGGCCGCCGATCGCACGCGCTTCCTCGATACGATTCTGCGCATGCAGGGAGCGGTGACGAGCGTGGCGGCGTGCCGCAAGCCGGTGATCGCGGCGATTGGTGGCTGGTGCATCGGCGGCGGGCTGGACCTGATCGCGGCGTGCGACATCCGGCTCTGCTCAGTGGAGGCGCGCTTCAGTCTGCGCGAGACGAAGATGGCGATTGTGGCCGACATCGGGAGCCTGCAACGCCTGCCGCATATCATCGGCGAGGGGAACACGCGCGAGCTGGCCCTCACCGGGAAGGACATCGACGCCGAACGTGCGCTGCGCATGGGGCTGGTGAACGAGATCTACGAGTCGCCGGAGGCGTTGCTGGCAGGGGCACGGGCGATGGCGGGGGAGATCGCGGCGAATGCGCCGCTGGTCGTGCAGGGGACGAAGCGCGTGCTGAACGAGCGGATTGCGCGTGATGTGGAGGATGGGCTTCGGTTTGTGGCGGTGTGGAACGCGGCGTTCCTGCAATCGCTGGATTTGCAGGAGGCCATCGCCGCCTTCTTCGAGCGCCGCCCACCGCGCTTCGAAGGGCATTGAGTCAGGCAAGAGGGAATGATGGATATTGGCATTGTCTGGGCGTTCTTCTGCCTCGTCGTTGCAGTTATCTCATTGCTCCTGTTCATAGCGCGGCGCAATCGGGATGAGATAAGAGTGGCGCGAGCAGCCTGGCAAGCGGCGCATCCAACGTTTCCAAAAGACTACGACATGGCGATAGCGCTCTTGTGGACGGCCCTCATTATCAGCGCAGGCATTATAGGTAGCCAAGAGCTACCGCGTTTTGTCGCATCGCCAAATATATGGTCAGGAGTAGCACTTGCTTTCGGGATTCTCATTCTGCTCGCTGGAGTCACGATCATGACGCGCTTTAGATTGCGCTGAGGTGAGCCATCGCTAGCGTGGCTCATCGCCCGCAGCATCGGGATCGAGGCGCTGGGTGGCGCGACCGCCGAGGAAGTAGCCGAGCGCGCCGAGGCCGAAGGTGAGCGCGAAGAAGACGATGGTGGCGATGGTGGCGCCGTTATCGGAGTTGAGCAGGACGACGAGCAGCGCGGCGAGCAGAATGCCCACGATCAGCCCAATGGTGAGGCCGATGGTGCAGCCGACATGGGCGAGGTTGCGCCCGCGCAGTTGTTCCATCATAGACCTAACCCCCTGACCCCTTCCCTCTGAGGGAAGGGGAAATCATGCGCCGCGATTGGCGCTCACGCTCCTTCGGGGTTATAGCAGCGATGGGCGCGGCGCGTCAACGGTCATGTGATGGGGTACACTATCGGCGCGTGGCGTGCGCGTGAGATCGAGAGGAGCCATCTATGGCAGAGATCCCGGCGGCTGAACTGGATGCGTCGCAGCGGCGCTTTTACTCAGGGGCGTCGAGCATCGAGGCGGAGGGAACACGCTTTACGCTCGCCGACCTGGCCGATACGCTGCGCGCGACGCGTGGTCGAATCCAGCAGGTGGTGGATACGTGGAGTCAGGCGCAGCTCTGGGCGCAGCCGCCGGAGGATGCCGTCAGTCCGGATGGGGAGGATCGCTGGTCGGCGACGGAGGCGGTCACGCATCTCATTGCCACCCAGTATTGGTACCGGATGCACATGTGGCGGCTGCGCGGCGAGAAGCGCATGTTCGACGTGATGGTGCGTGGCTTGGGCGATCTGGCGCGCAACGACGTCCCGAAGGAGCAGTTGTCTTCGCAGTTGCGCGAGGCGACGCAGACGCTGCTGGACGAGATTGCCTCGATCCCCGCCGACGCTGATATGACGGCGCAGCGTGACTCGACGTTTTTCGGGATGCTGAGCCTGCGCGGCTGGGTCTATCTGGCGATCAACCACGACCTGATGCACCTGGCGCAGATCGAGCGGCTGAAGACCTACCCGAACTTCCCTGCGGCGTGAGCGAACTTATCGTGCGAAGAACCGCTGCGTGAAGGTAGCGATGAGGACGATTTCAAGAAGCAAGCCAAAGAAAGCCTCGACAGCTGCCAAAATTGCCACCTTGTCTCCTGGTGATTGGACAGGCTGAAAGAACCCTCGTCCATGGAAGCTTGTCATGCTCACGACAACCGCTTCATATCCCTGGAGGTGCTCAGTAGATGGCGGTGGTGGCGACATACCAAACCAAGTGATGACGGTGGTAAACCAGCCGAAGGTCAATGACACACCATTCGTGACGCACCAGAAGAGGATGGCGAAGATAGCGATAGTGAGCAGGTAGGTATAAAGACTACGGAGAGGCTTGTAACCATAGCCTGAAACGAGATTGAGAAACCAGGACCAAAACGCTGCCAAGTAACGATGTTGTCTGAACAAAACGCGTGCCTGGAGCAACTGGGCGCGAAATGCGAAACGGTCTGCGTGCTCATTTAATCCTTGACTTCGAAGCATAATTGCAAGTTGTCGATACGCTTGAACACCTCTTTCCAGCGCATGGAGACGCGTATCGACGCCGAATCTCTTCCTGAGAACGGGCAGATTCCGCACGATTTCTTCATCATAAACTCGCCGCATCGGTGACCAATCAACAGACGTGACGTCAACACCGTTCCAATGTATTCCAACTACCGTAGGTCCGTAGCCACGTGAATCACACCATCATATGCGGTCAAGTCTTGTGCGATAGTCGAAATAGACATGCCCAAGGTCGGCAGGTAATTTGTCCGTCAACAAGCTCCCATAAAGTTCTGCAGCTTCAAGGTGCGCCTCAAACATTGATACGCCTTCCAGTTGAGCGTAATTAAGTTTTGCCCCCTCAAGATGGGTGTATCGAAGAGAACCACCAGTCATAACTAAGGCAGCCAGCATCCTCTGGTCAGGCGTAGCTAAATTGAACTCCTCGCCGGACAAGCCTCCCTTTACTTGGGCTAACGGTAAACCATTCAAAGAAATCTGATGCAAAATAACGCCGCGAAGATCTAAGCCATCACGATTCCGTTGGCTAACATCTTCCCACTCAATAGGACCTTGCATTCCTCCGGTGTTATGTGTGGCCAGCAACCACTCTATGTCGGCGCGGGAAAGGGATGGTTCAATATTCTTGAATCGGTATTTGCTATGCTCAATGTCTGGCGCGATCTCCCGTCGGCGGCGATCAAGTTCTTGCTGGCGCTCTTTGTCAATCTCTGGTTCTAAGCGCCATGGCGTCCCTTGAGCATTCCAGTAATCTCGCCATGTTTGATAGCCTGCTGGCACGGGGCGATCTTGTGCGCTCATCGGTGGCTGCTGCTCGCTCATTGGATGCACCTCCTGCTCGCCATGGACAGAAGTGTACATGAAAAAGCAGCCGGTGACTAGAGCAATTCGGCAAAGAGACTTTTGTGGGGCAAGACAATTGGAGAGCCGTCAGGGCTGTTCGGACCACAGGCTGCTGTCAGCAGACACACCAAACCGGCCAGGAAGCGTACAGCTCTCGTCTAAGCTGTCATTCCTGGCCGGCTCACCTTTTGAGTGGCGACGGCGCTGAAGGGAATCAGGGGTTACGAGGCGAAAAGAAACAGTCTGTCAATCGCCTCCAGTAACCTCCCTAATAGCCCATTGCGGCGGCTTTGGCTCGCGCCTTGCGCGCCTTGCGCTCGCGGGCGTCGGCCTTGCGCTTGCGCTTCAC
>DATAOM010000220.1:0-3834 GCA_036265775.1 Ktedonobacterales bacterium
CGGGCGGCGTCAGAGCTTGACCCACGCACTCTGGCGAACATACAATCCCGCATAATCGCAGTGCGCCGCTGATTCAACGCGGCGGTTTCCCCTCAGTAAGCGGAAGGCGCCTCAATGGCGAGAACGACCTCCAGCGGCGAACCTCTCCTGCTCGCCGTCGATCTCAGCAACACCGGCATCAAGCTCGGCTTATATCCCCGCGACGGCAAGGAAAAGGACATCCTGCGCGCGCGCTGGCGGGTCGCTACGGTGCGCGACAAGACCACCGATGAGTACGCCGCACTATTAATGACACTCTGCGCCCAGGCGGGGTTGCGCGCCGAGGATATTGCCGACGTCATCATCGCCAGCGTCGTGCCGCCGCTCACACCCGTCTTCCAGGCCGCAGCCGAGCAGTATCTCAAGCGCGAGGCGCTCGTCGTCAGCCACGAGATGGACCTGGGCATCAAGCTGCTGGTAGATAACCGTTGGGAGACCGGCGCCGACCGCATGATCAGCGCGCTGGCGACACACCGGCTCTACGGTGGCCCCGCCATCGTCATTCAGTTCGGCACCGCCACCAGTTTCGATTGCGTCTCACCGGATGGCGACTTCCTCGGCGGCGCCATCGCACCAGGGCTGGGCATCTCCGCCGAGGCTCTGGCGCGCGCCGCCTCGCGGCTCTATCAGGTAGAACTGGTCCCGCCGCCGCATGCGCTGGGCAAAAACACGATCCATAGCATGCAGTCGGGCATCATCTATGGGCATGTCGGGCTGGTCGAGGGGCTGATCGCGCGGCTGCGAGAGGAGCTACCTGGCCCGCGTCCGGCGAAGGTGATCGCGCACGGCGGGCTGGCGAAAGTTATGGCCGGCGTCTGCCCCAGCATCGAGACTGTTGACACGAACCTCATCCTGCGCGGCCTGCGCATCGCCTACGATAGAGTGCGCGCCGCCTGACATTCCACACGCTATGAGCGTTCTCTAGCATCTGGAGCATCCACCGTGCCAAAGAAAGTCGCCACCCTTCCCGCCCGCAACGAACATCAGAATGAGCACAAAGCGGCAAAGCCTGAGCCAGCGTCGCAACGCACACCCTTCAAGCCGGGAACTATGCTCAGCCTGCGCACGCCAATGGACGCGCAAATCTCGCCAGATGGCCGCTATGTCGCCTTCCTGGTAAACGAGTATGTCCCGGAGCGACCCAAAGCTCGTCCGCGCCTCTGGCTTGCGCCGGCCGATGACGGCGAGGCGCGTCCCGTCGCACTCGCGACAGGCGAAGACCGTGGCGAGGATAGTTGCCCGCGCTGGTCGCCCAATAGCAAGCGTATCGCCTTCCTCTCCACGCGCGAGCATCACGCTGGTGACACGAAGCAGATCTATGTCACGACACTGGACGACGGCGAGCCAGGAGAAGCGCGCAAGGTGTGCAGTCTACCCAACGGCGCGGAGAGCCTGGCATGGTCGCTTGATGGCAAGCGCATCGCCTTCGTCGCGCTGGAAGGCTCCGAGCCAGGGAGCGACCCAATCGTCCTTGGATCGCAGCCAGCAAGTCGCCACCGCCGCCTCTGGACCGTGCGCCCGGAAAGCGACACGCCGGAGCCGGTCACGCCGCCAGATGTGACAGTCTGGGAGTACGCCTGGTCGCCACAGAGTGATCGCCTCGCCGTCTTCTACAGCGTCGGTCCCGACGAGACGCACTACTATCTCGGCCAGCTTGGGGTTGTGGCCGCCAGTGGTGGCGCAGTGCGTCAACTCGGCCACCTGACACGCCAGGCCGCCGCGCTCACGTGGACGCCAGATGGGACGCGCATCGGCTACGTCTCCGGCGAGTGGAGCGATCGCGGCATCGTCGGCGGCGATGTCTATATCATCTCGGCGGAGGGCGGCAAGCCAAAGAACCTGACGCCGGGGATTCGCCTCAGCCCAAGCTGGTTGCGCTGGCTGCCGGATGGCAAGACGCTGCTCTACGCAGCATGGGAGGGCGTCGCGCATCAGATCGGGCTGCTCGACGAGGCGAGCGGCAAGATGACGTCGCTCCAGCGCGACTTCGTCATCGGCGACTACTCCTGGCCGCGCATGAGCGCCAGCGCCGACACCACGCGCATCGCCGTCACGCATAGCGTCTCCGGCGAGCATCACTTCGACGTCTTCGCGGGCGATGTAGAAGGTAAGCGCATTACCTGGAGGCGACTGACGCGGTTGAACCCGATTGCGGAGGAGACCATCGCGGTCTCGCCGACCGAGCGCATCACCTACACCGGCGCAGACGGCTGGGAGGTCGAGGCGCTGTATAGTCCGCCGACGACTCCACCTGAGAAGGGCAAGCCGCCGTTGGCGCTGCTCGTGCATGGCGGGCCATCGTCCGGCTGGATCAATAGCTGGACCGGTGGGTACCTGGTACAGCTTCTCGCCAGCGCTGGCTACGCGGTCTTGCGTCCGAATCCACGTGGCAGTATGGGCTACGGCGTCGCGTTCGCCGACGCGGTGCTGGGCGACATGGGCGGCAAGGATTTCGAGGACCTGCTGGCGGGAGTGGACGAGGTGACGCGGCGCGGGCTAGCAGATGGCGAGCGCGTGGCGATCCTTGGCTGGAGCTATGGCGGCTTCATGGTGGCGTGGGCGGTCAGCCAGACAACGCGCTTCAAGGCAGCGATGATGGGCGCGGGTGTCAGCGACTACCACAGCTTCCACGCGCAGACGAACATCCCCGACTGGGATATGCGCTTCCTGATGGCCGACCCGCTGGAGAATCCCGACGCATACCGCGCGCGCTCGGCGATCACATTTGCGAAGAACGTCACGACACCAACGCTGATCCTGCATGGCGAGAAGGATGTGTGCGTCCCGGTGAATCAGGCGTACGGGTTCCATGCGGCGCTACGCGAGCGCAATGTGCCAGTCGAGTTGGTGGTGTATCCGCGCGAAGGGCACGGCGTCCAGGAGCGCGATCACGTCCAGGACATGGAGGAACGCATCCTCCGCTGGCTCAAAACCTATCTGTAAAACTCATCCCTGGCAAACTCGTCGTACGCACACAAAGGGTGTATGCTATGCGCAGACGCGGCGCATGGGGCGACCGCGACGAGTGACGGCGTCTAGAGGAGGCGTGTCCCCATGGCGACCATCGCGGAACCCCCACTCACTCCCACGGCATCGGCCCCAGGCAAGTATGATCGCCCGCGTGGCAGCCTGCGCTTCGACTGGCTGATGCTGCTCGTCGGGATGTGGCCGCTCGTCGGCGCGCTCACCGACGCCAACGCGCACATCAACGACCCGCAACTGGAGACGTTCTTCACGCCCTGGCATGCGCTGCTCTACTCAGGCGTACTGGTGGTAGGACTCTGCATCGGCTACGTCGCCTGGCGCAATCACCAGCGCGGCTACGCATGGACGCGCGCCGTGCCCCCTGGCTATGGGCTGACGCTCGTGGGTGTCGGCGTTCTGGGTGTAGCGGGCATCGGTGACCTCATCTGGCATTCGCTGTATGGCATCGAGCGTGACATCCCTGCGATCACCAGCCCAACGCACATGCTCATCATCCTGGGTATCCTGCTGGTCGTTGCCGGGCCGCTGCGTTCGGCGTACACACGCCCAGCGGCGGAGGTGCGCGGTCTGGCGCAACTGCCGATGATCCTCTCCGTCCTCCTCATGTACACGATGATCACGCTGCCGCTGCAATACCTGCACCCGTTCTCCTACCGCTTCGCCCAGTTCGGTAACGTGGACCTCTTCGCCAACAAACCATTCCCGGCGGTTGACTCGTATCTCGCCGAGGGGCTGGGGCTGGCGAGTATATTGGTAACGACCGCCGTCCTGATGGGCGTAGTCCTCTTCCTCCTGCGGCGCTGGCGGCTC
>DATAOM010000221.1:0-6256 GCA_036265775.1 Ktedonobacterales bacterium
GCCTCGTCCACCGTCGCCACCGGCCAGATGTGGAACCAGCCCTCGTTGGCGATAGATGCGGCCACCTCCGGGCGCAACATCAGGTCGCGCGCGTTGACCGTCGGGATCAGGACGCCGTAGCCGCCCTCGGGTCGCTCCCCCTGCTGGTAGCGCATGCGGCAGACCTCCCAGAAGCCATCGATCTTGGTATTCACGCCGCCGATGGGCTGGATCTCGCCATACTGTCCCACCGCGCCAGTGACGGCGAGCGAACAGCGGATCGGCTGCTGCGCGAGCGCCGAGAGCAGCGTGAAGAGCTGCGCGGCGGAGGCGCTATCGCCGCCGGTGCCGCCGTGCTCCTGCTCGAAGCGGATGCGGATGATGACTGAGAGCGGACGCTGCTCGCTGTAGCGGTGTGTCAGGTAGCCCTCCATCGTCATCGCGCCACGGACATGGTCGGCGTCGGCCTGTTGCGCCTCCTGCTCGATGTCGAGCACACGCTCGTCCCGTCCTGGGCTGACGGTCGCGCTGATGCGCATCGGCACAGCGAACGACGCCTCGTAGGGATGCCATTCGAAGATGCCCAGGCCGTTGATCTGCCCAACCGCGCTCCCGCTGGTCGGCGTCATGCTCTCGCCGGTCATGATCGCCTCGCGCACCTGAAGCGCCGTTGCGCTCTGCAGGCTTCGTCGTCGGTTCAGCGCCTCGGTAATGTCGCCGCCGATGGTGCTCGCGCCGCCACGCGCCCGCGCCAGTTCACCCGCCTCGACAGCCAGATCGTGCAGCAGCATCAGGTCCGTGCTCAGCCGGCTGCGGTTGAGCCCACCAGAGCGCCGCGCCCCTTCCTCGATCAGCCGGGCGACCGCGCCGGGATCGAATGCCGGCAGGTCGTAGCGACGGGCTGCGCCGTCGGCCAGCGCGGCATAGGCGGCCTCGACATTGCGTGTCCAGGAAACCGTGTCGTTGCACCACACCTCGCGGCGGAAGACGCGCGACATATCGTCCGAGGCGCTCAGCAGCGCACGGTAGCCGTCCTCCGTGCCGATCATCACCAGGCGCACGTTGAGCGGCACGGGCTGTTTGGCGTCGTCTCGTACCTTGATGTAGCGGTTCAGCAACGTCGTCGTCAGCGCGTTCACGTCGATGTTGAGCGCGGGCAGCACCAGCACCCCACCATTCGCGCGCAGCAATGACTCGTTCAGATCATCCTGGAGCATCGAGGCGAAAACGGCTGGCGCGCCACCATCTGTCGTCTGAGGGCGTGTGACCACGGTGAGCGGCGTGTCGTCGCCGAAGGGGAAGTCGCCATCGCCAGTGGCGGCCTGCGCGACGGCCGCGCGCAGCTTGCCGATGTAGTCCCACGCTTGCCCTGGCGCTTTGCTCTGGAACGTATCGAAGGCAGAAGCGACCGCCTGCTGGCGCGTCGGCTTATCCCACTGCTCGCCACACGCGCTGAGCGCTGCGACCAGCGCCTCGGCGAAGGGCTGCGCTCCGCCGGAGGGCAGCGTGAGCAGCAGCGGCGTGTCGAACGAGTCTGGGTCGGGGCCATAGAAGTATTCTGGCGGAGCAGGGCGCTTGGCCATCGCCTCGCGGGCTAGCGTCAGGACCAGGCTGGTGCGTCCCTGGGCAATATGTCCGCCGACGAAGAGGTGAGTATCCGTCGCCTGGCTCTCCAGCCACGCGCGCACGCCAGCCGTCACTTCCGGTTGGAAGCCACGCCCCGCGATTCCGGCGACCCAGCGCTGCAAGCGGGTGGCCATCTCTGGTTCGAGCCGCGCGCCGGTCGCGCTCACCGCTGGCACATCTAGCGCGGGATACGCCGAGAGCGCCGTCGCGCGATCCGTCTCGCTCAACCGGTCCCATTCCGCTGGTTTGAGCAGATCACTCAGCGTTGTCAACGCGCGGGTCATGGGCGTTTTTTCGCTATTACCCTGCCGTCCCCACATACCTTCCTCATCCTTTCGCGTCGTTTCGTCCAACGTCCCGGCGCCCTGGCCCCCGCGTCAACAAAAATCTAGATAAATCCCGGCAGGAGCAAGGCAGAGGCGATTGTACCATGTGGCGCGCGTTCTGGGCAATCGCTCAGCGGATGGACCGGCGATATGTGAGGAAATACCGGATGAGCGACAGGTGGCGTTAGCAATCGCAAAGCGACTCACCAACGGAGAATGCTCCGCAGGGCGAGTCGCTCGTTTCAGTGTAATTGAGGTCAGCCTGATCAGGCGGCGCTGACACCCAACGCCGAGGCGAGCGCGGCTAGCTCTGTCTTCTCCTTCTCGCTCACCCGCGTGCCGCCGATACCCAGGAAGCCGCCCTCTTTTCCGGCCTCCGCCGTCCTGTTGGCGATGGTCATCAGCCACTGCTTGAACTCATCGGCCTCGGCGGGCGACTTCTGCGTGACGATGGCAGCGGCGGCGACGCAGCCCTCGACCGCCTTTTTCTTGGCTTCCTCAGGGTTCTTGGCGTCGATCTTCATGCTCTGCATGGGGTCTGGCGAGCTGGCTGCGGGCTGCGCCGGTGTGTCAGTGGCGGGCTGGCTCGTAGCGTCCCCAGTGGGTTGCGCGCTCGCGGCGCCCTGGTCTTTCTGTTCCTTCTCTTTCTTTTGCTGCGACTCGATCACGTCCGTCGAGATCGCCTTGACCAACTCGCCCGCCGTGGTCGAGGCCGCCGTCTCCTGGATCGTCTTGACGGTGGCCATCATCTCCTTGACGAGGCCAATCGGTCCGCTCATATCCGCCGCGACAATCGCCATCGTCGCCATGAGCGGCGCCTGCGTCAACTGCGCCCACTCCTCGGCGGTGTAATCGGTTTTCGTGGTCATCTCAGCTCCCTCTCTCATTACCAGAGCCACTCCTTGCGGCTCCGGCTGGCAGTATGTAATCGGGTAGATAGGCGCGTCAAGGTGGCTGCTCTTGGCCGGCGGTTGACGGGCGTGCGCCAATGGGGCGTAGAATGAGAAGCGAGCAAGACGCCAGAAGCCTGTTAAGGAGAAGCGTATGACGACTAGCAGCGTGCCGACGCGCAGCATCCCGCTGACCCAGAGCCAGCCCGACCCGGCGCCGGATCACGCCGCCGCCGAGGAGAAGTTTGCCGCGCTCCAGGCGCTGGATGGCGACGACGTCAACCCCGTTTGCCGCTCGCAGTTGCTCACGCACGGCGCGAAGGTGGAGCACGCCATTGTTCTGATGCATGGCATGACCAACTGCCCGGCGCAGTACGTCAAGCTCGCGCCGCTCTTCTTCGAGCGTGGCTACAACGTGCTGATTCCGCGCACGCCGCGCAACGGCCTCACCGATCTCAATACCCAGGATCTCAAATACCTCACCGCGCAGGAGATGACGACGCATGGCGATCAGGTGATAGACATCGCGCGCGGGTTGGGCGAGCAGGTGACAGTGGTGGGCCTCTCGGGCAGCGCTGTGATCGTCGCGTGGCTCGCGCAGTTTCGCGCCGATGTGGACAAGGCCGTTGTGATCGCGCCAGTCTTCGGTCTCCTGCCCAACTGGCCGGTCTTCGGCACACGCGCCAATCACGCGGTGGCTGGCCTGCTGGACCTGTTGCCCAACATCATGACGCAAAGCCTGATGCCTTTTAAGGAAGGGCCAGCGCACGGCTACCTGGGCTTTGCGACGCATGGCCTCTCGCATACCATGGACCTCGGCGCCGTCGTCTTCAAGGCTGCGCTAACGACTCCTCCCGCTGCGCGACGTGTTTTGATGGTGATGAACGACGCCGATCCCGCCGTCAACAATGCGATGATCCGCGACCTCACCGCACGCTGG
The DNA here is from genome assembly GCA_036265775.1 of Ktedonobacterales bacterium. Classification (GTDB taxonomy): domain Bacteria; phylum Chloroflexota; class Ktedonobacteria; order Ktedonobacterales; family JADMIN01; genus DASWAC01. The sequence continues at coordinate 3,762 of DATAOM010000221.1, forward strand.
AAGAAGACCGCGCCCGATCGCGTTGATTTCTACAGTTTCCCGGCCAGCATGGGGCTGATTCATGACATCATCGACCCGCAGCAGAAGCAGCAGAAGACCGATCTCGTCTATCCGATCCTGCTCAACCTCTTCACCAAGTAGCCCGGCCACATCCACGGCTTTGTCATACCGACGGAGGGCTGTATGAGCGACTCGGCAGAGACGCTCGACGCATCAGATGTAGATGGCTCTGCAGACGCCATCGAGCGGCTGCGCGCGCTGGGGCTGAGCGAGAGCAGCCTCCTCGGCTCGACCGGCGTGGCCCAGCATCAGCGGCGTTTGCGCGATGGGGCGGTTAGCCCACAGATGTTGGACGAGTACGCAACGAGCCTGGAGCGCATCACGGCGCGGGCAATCGCCGGAGAGCAGAGCTTTCCTATCGATTTCTGGGATGTCTGCTCGCCGGAGATGCGCCGCGCTCACTACGACGAGTACCGCATGGCGCGGACGTTTGCGCTACCTGAGCTTGCGTCGTACCTGGCGTTGCTTGGACGCGCATTTGCTCGCTTCGCTGCGATGAAATCTGGCGCTGAGACATCGGTCGCGGCGGCGCTGGCGATATTGGAGGATACGTCGGCGTATATACGCGCCGGTCATTCGACGCGCACGATCCGCGCGCTGCCCTGGCTGGACCAGCCGCAACAGGCGCTCGTCCTCTGGCAGCAGATCATCACTGGCAGCACGCGCCGTCTCCCACTCGTCGGCCTCGAAGTCATCCCACATGGAATGTGGGGGCGCTTCAACGTCGCGACGGTGTGGCAATATGCGCGCGGAAGGGGCGGCGAACGCGCCGCGCTGTGGGGCGTCTCGGGGTTCCATTCCGATTACGTCGGCCCGGCCAGCAACAATAACCAGATCGAGCACATGGCGATCAGCGCCGTGACGCAACGCGTCTTCCACGTTCCGGCGCTCGCGCTCTCGGCCGTCGAGTATGCCCAGTGGAAGCTGCAACGCGGCGTGGAGGAGAGTGAGGCGCGCGCCGATAGCGCGCTCAACTACACTGTCGCGCGCGACCTGCTTCCCTATTACTCGGTGAACAATCCCCGGCGGGCCGCTGAGCGGCTCATCCAGGCATTGAGCCAGCCAGCGCCGAAGCGCTGAGCCAGCCGCGTGACTGGCGGTGCGCTTATTCAGTGGGATAGTATGGAATAGTCGAACAAGCGCGCGACAGGACGGGTGAGAGGAGGCGGCGGATGGCGAAGGTACAGACCTGGGTGCTCCAGCATCCATGGATCTTCGATCTGGTACGCGGCGTTCTCTCGCTGCTGCTCGGCCTCGGCGCGTTCCTCTTCCGCGAGCACATCGTCGTCATTCTCTCTCTTGGCATCGGCCTCTACCTGATTGTGGATGGGGCGATGGACATCCTGACTTCCTATCGCGCCGCGCGCGCGCGCGAGGGCGGCCAGACCCACTTCCTCATCGGCCTCTTCAGCGTGACGGTTGGCGTCGCGGCGATCTTCCTGCAAGCGCTGGTATTTCTGCTGGCCTTCATCTACATCGGCGTCCGTACGCTGATCCACGGCCTGACTAACCTGTGGCATTGGTTCTCGGCGCGGCGCGACCGGAGCGAATCTGACGCTGAGGTCAAGCGCAACCTCTGGCTGCCGGGGCTGGCGCGCGTTGTGGTGGGCATCGCGGTGATTGTCGCATCCTATCCGCTCTTCAGGGTCTTCGCCTTCTACCTGGCCGCCTATTTCGTGATCGACGGTGTCATCTTTCTGGTCAACGCCGCCAACAAGGCGGGTCTCATACACATTGGCCGTGTCACAACGCCTGCCGAGATGGCCGCCGCCGCGACAGCCACCTCTTCGGTTGGTAATCTCAGCGCGGAGGGCAAGGGCCTGCGTGCGGTCGTCGCCGTGCGCCGCAACGGCGCGATGGGCATGGGGCATGTGGGTTGGGCATTCGAGTGGCCGACGGGCTGGTTCAACGCCGGCTCGGTCGAGAACCGCATAGGAGGCGCGTACGAGCCGCCGGGCAAGACCGATTTCTGGTCCGTGCATACACAGACGCCGCTCGCCTCGCTCTTCGAGTTTGGCCCCACCTACGATGAGTTCAAAGTCTTCAATGTGCCCGCGCCACAGGCGAAAGACGCCTGGAAGACGGTCGTCTGGGTCAGCCGTCTGCCCTATGCCGTCCAGCGCCGCAACTGTTCCGACGCGGCATACGACATCTTGCATACCTTCGGCGTGGACAACATCCTTAGCACGACGCAGAAGGTTTTCCCCAACGAGTGGTACGACTCCCTGCCCGGTGAGTCCTATCGCATTGACGATCACACTGAGATCCCCCTGCGCCTCGACAAGATCGCGCGCCTGGACCAGATCGCCGAGCGAACCCATCAGCGCCTGATCCACCTGACGATTCCCGAGCTCATCGCCGGAGAGACACCGCCCTGGCGTCAGGGAGGCGGCCGTGGTTTCTACGAGATCGATCAACGGCTAGAGCTCATTAAC
>DATAOM010000222.1:0-3656 GCA_036265775.1 Ktedonobacterales bacterium
CTCGTCGTCGTCACCGGCGTCGAGCGGCTCGACCCGATCATCGCGCTGCTGGTGGCGGCGAATATCGTCTGGACCGGCGTGCGCCTGCTGCGCCAGACGGGGCTGGGGCTGCTCGACTCCGCTTTGCCCGCCGAGGATCAGGCGCGCATTTCCGAGGCGCTGACGCCGTACCGCGCGCAGGGGATCGAGTTTCACGCCCTACGTACGCGGCAGTCCGGGGTGCGGCGCTTCATGTCGTTGCACGTGCTGGTGCCGGGCGATTGGAGCGTGCAGCGCGGGCACGATCTCTGTGAGCGCATCGAGGACGACATCCGCCAGGCGCTGCCGGAGAGCACAGTCTTCACCCATCTGGAGCCGCGCGAGGATCCCCGCGCCTGGGCCGATCAAGGGCTGGACCGCGCCGCCACAGGTGAGCAGAGCGCAAAACGCAAGAGCGTCCGTTCGCCGTAGGAGCCGCTAGAGATACTCTTCGTAACAGAGCCAGATATCTGAATAGAAGTGATGATACTGCCTACAAACGCCCGCAAGAATCCAGTAGCGCCACTCATTCGGAATGCCAAGGCCCGTGAAATCATGCTGCATCCAGAACGGGAAATGTAGGAAGATGTGTAGCCGCTGGTGCCACATCTCATTGACACCAAGATCAATAGGCGCGTAGCGCCACATATCTTCGACCACAAGAAATTGTTCAACTGCGTCTCGGCCCGCGAAATTGGTTTCCTCGCCAAGCAGGCCGGTGAATCCTTCGCCGAAGTACGCCTCGATCACGCGAATCTTGCCACGAATATGAGAGTTGAACTCGCCAAGCTCCTCGGCGGGAACCCACAATTCTTCGTGCTCACGCGAGCCGACGATGTGCGGCTCGAAGCGCGAGACATAGGCGTCTTCGACCTCGAACTCGGTCACATAACCCGCGCGCATCTCGTTCTTTGTGTTCCAGTCGCGCGCAATCTTGATCGCGTATGGCGCGTTCAGCACGGGATAGAAGATCGGCTGCTCAGGAAGGCGTGGCGGGAACGCTGTCATCTCTGTCTCGAAGACGAGGCGTAGTTCGTTCAGGCCGACAGGACGGAAAAGCTGCATAAGCGATCGTCAACGCGAAGGAGAGGGCGAGAGGTCCGCCTTCGAGGCGGCCTCCTCTTCGGGTGGGATGAGGTCGGCGGTGCGCTTGAGCGGCGTGGCGACGACGTGGAGCTCGTGGCTGACTACGCCGCGCACACCAGGAATCTTCAGTGCGGTATCGCGCGCGGTCCAGTACGTCTTGCGGTCGGGCACCTCACCAGAGAGCACGGCCAGATTATGCTCGATGAGCACGTTGACCTGCCCTAACCCCTGCTTCTCTAGCGCTTCGGCCACCTGGTTCTGCAGTTCCTCGTCGTAGAGGATGTAGTCCGCCACCTCGACGACGCCTGGCGTCCGCTCTAGCTCGGCGCACGCCGCATCGCCGGTGGAGGTCAGCGCCGCGCGGCCATGCAGCGAGACACGTCCCGCCTCGACCTCGACCAGCAGATCGTGCCGCTCGCGCGGCGTTTGCACGGCCTGATCGAGCGCGCGCTCGGCGGCGATCTGGACCTGTTCGTCGGGAAGGTAGATCGGCGCGTTGGCCAACGCTTCGTCGCTCATGCGCAAGGCCAGCGCAACGCGGGTTCCCTCCGACCCTTCGGAATAGCCGGCCACAACGAGCGCCGCGATATTGGCGAGCAGCGGAGCGCGTGTCCGCCCAAGGGCGGGATAGATCACCAGATGCGTGACATAATCGGGGCCTTTGCCATCCGCCGTAATCGCGCGCACGCCGAGGAGCGTGTACGTGTCCTCTGTCCTACTATCCTGCTCCAGGCCGAGCGCCGTCTGGCGTGTGAGGACGAAGGAGCCGGGATCACTCTCGCCGCTGTCGCCCGCATCGTCGGCGACCGCGTCGACACGCCATCCGTTCTCCTCAGCGGTCAATCGCACAGCGGCGCAGATCGCGTTGTTCGCGCCTTCGAGCGGCTTGACAACAGGGGGCCAGTTGGGCACGTCTTCTTCGGACGAGCTCTTCAGGAAGAGGTAGCGCGCGGGACCAGTGATGGCGGGCATAGTGTGATCCTTTCACAGGGCCGATACCCCGGGATTGTCCTCATTGTACTGCGTTTTCCCGGCGCGGCGCTAGTAGAGAGGGGAAATGAAGAGTTGTAGCGCCTCTGGAATGCGTCGAGAGGAAGGGTGAGCACACTCCTTCATACGGAAGAGGTCACCTGCCGGTCTCGCTCGGCGGTGAGACCACACCGTCCTGGCTAACAGGCGCTTGACGTGAGGAGCTATGGCTTGCGCGCCACGAGCGAGATCCAGCCTGGCGCGTCGGCGGGGCGATCATCGGTCGAGGTCGTGACCTCGCGCACCTCCAGTCCGGCGTCACGGAACAGCGCCTCCGCCTCCTCTGGAGTGTAGTAGGCGAAGAAACGTCGTGGGTCCGCCAGGCCTTCCGCGCTCGCATACTGATACATCTGAAACGTCTCGGCGTCCTGATTCTCGCCGCGCAACTTCAGCAGAATCACCAGCGGACCACCAGAGCGTGTCACGCGCGCCAGCTCACGCGCCGCACGCCGCGCCGCCGAACGCGGCAGGTGCAGCAGCGACGCTGAGCACCAGACGCCCCTGCACGACTCGTCTGGCAGCTCCAGACGGCGCAAATCCATCAGCGCATAGCGAATCGCGCCACGCGATAGACGGCGCGCCGTGCGCTCGATCGCCTCGTCCAGCATTCCTTGTGAGAGGTCAACGCCCAGCACCAGCAGGTCATACGCCGCCAGCGCTCGTGCGTCCCGACCGGGGCCACAGCCGGCGTCGAGCACGGGGACGAACTGAAGATACTCCTCCAACGTGATGTCGTCGCCGGGGCGTCCGAGTTCAGGAATTAGGCGCTCCTCGCCTGCCTCGTCGAGCGCCGCCGCGAAGTCGGCGATGCGCGCAGCCCAGCGCTCGCCCATGGCGTCGTTGCGCTCGGCATAGTTGCGGGCAACGGCGTCGTAGGTTGCGGTAGTGATCTCAACCGCTTGAGCGAAGCGTGGATCGCTGCTCATACATTTGTTCACTTTCTCAGCAATCAAAAGCACGGAATGCGGCGCCAGAGTGGGTGTCCTGCGGCGTCATTGTACGTTGGTCCGTCAACTCAGTTGTCAGGTGAAGGACTGTGTAACCAGGTAGCGAGTGTGTTGTACGATATCTGGCGAGACGGAAACAACACATCCCTGTTGCGAGAGTTGGCGGTGAGGACACCGTGGAGATACCTGCCTGGCTCGATCTGGCGATCCAGACCTTCGGCTACTGGATGGTCTTCGCCGCCATCGGCATCGAGAGCATGGGCATCCCCTTTCCCGGCGAGACGACCCTGCTGGCGGGCGCGGTGTACGCTGGCGCGACCGAGAACCTCAACATCGTGGTGGTCATTCTCGCCGCCGCAGCAGGCGCCATCGTCGGCGACAACCTGGGCTATCTGATCGGGCGTCACGGCGGGTACCGTCTGCTCGGACGCGTCGCGCGCTATATCCACCTCGATCAGTCACATCTCGACGCGGCGCAACAGTATTTCGCGCAGCATGGCGATAAGACCGTCTTCCTGGGACGCTTTATTGTGGTATTGCGCGCATGGGCAGCCTTCCTTGCGGGGGTCAACCAGA
>DATAOM010000223.1:0-3894 GCA_036265775.1 Ktedonobacterales bacterium
CAGGCTCCGCGCAGTTGGGTCGAGAAGGCATACCCCCACCTCACCTACTTCAACAAAGCCGAACGGGGCGGCCACTTCGCCGCCTGGGAAGAGCCACAGCTCTTCAGTGAAGAAGTCCGCGCTGCGTTCAGGTCACTGCGATAGGCAGGGGAATATCGAAGCGGCGCAGGGCGGGTAGCGGACGTCTGGAGCTCCAAGTCAGCGGAGGCAAACGACGACCAAGCCCGCCATCCGCCTCTCAGTGTCACCGCGTCGAAGGAGGCGCCGTACGGGAAGTCCGTAGGCGTTTGCACATGTGGTGATCAAGGTCGATGGCTGTTGACTGGATATGCACCAGTGTTCGGATGCATAAATGCGAGGGACGGTGTCGTACCGTCCCTCGGTAGCAATCGGTAGCGAAAGGAATATCGCATGTCCGACCCGATCAACTATCGTCGCCATGGGCTGGTGAGCGCTGACGACGTCACGCCAGCCAGCGCCGACTTCGGCCTGCTCGACACACTGGACGCGTCATTAGGCGGCGACGGGGGAAGTGAAGGGAACTTCCCCTCGCTCGAGGGCGCAACCACCTGGCTCAACTCGGCGCCATTAACGCCGGACGGCCTGCGTGGCAAGGTCGTCGCAGTCGACTTCTGGACCTACACCTGCATCAACTGGCTGCGCACCCTCCCCTATCTGCGCGCGTGGGCACAGAAATACCAGGATCACGGGCTGGTGGTGATTGGCGCGCACACGCCGGAATTCCCCTTCGAGCATGACCTGGAGAACGTGCGCCGCGCGGTCAACGAGATGCGGGTCGACTATCCAGTGGCGGTCGACAATGACTACGCCATCTGGGACGCGTTCAACAACCACTACTGGCCCGCGCTCTATCTGGTTGATGCGCAAGGGCGCATTCGCCATCACCAGTTCGGCGAGGGCGACTACGAAGAAGCGGAGCGGTTCATTCAGCGACTGCTGGCCGAGGCCGGAGACGAGAGCGCTGGGCATGACCTGGTCACGCTCGACGCCCATGGCCCCGAAGTCGCCGCCGATTGGGATGATCTGAGGTCGGGGGAGAACTACCTGGGCTACGCGCGGACCGACGGCTTCGCCTCTCCGGATGGCCCGGTGGTAGACGAGCGCCACGTCTACACGATCCCTGCGCGTCTGGGTCGCAACGCGTGGGCGCTGGCGGGGGAGTGGACAATGAAGCGCGGGTTCGCGGCGCTGACTGCGGCCAATGGGCGCATCGCCTACCGCTTCCACGCCCGCGATCTGCATCTGGTGATGGGTCCAGCAACGCCCGGAAGCTCGGTGCGCTTTCGTGTCTTCCTCGATGGGCAGGCGCCGGGTGACACGCATGGCAGTGACGTGGATGCGCAGGGCGAGGGCGTGGTGAGCGACCAGCGGCTGCATCAGCTGACTCGCCAGCCAGGGAGCATCGCCGACCGCACGTTCGAGATCGAGTTCCTCGATCCCGGAGTCGAGGCCTATGCCTTCACTTTCGGCTGATCTGAGAACGTGTTCTCATGAAGTCTTGGAGCCTGGCGCCCCTCTGCGGATGGCTCCGCGCGGGGGTGCGAACGCTGTAACGTCGTTCTTGTAGCATGTCGCCTCTTCTGCCGCGCCGGGCCTATGCAACGCGTGTTCACCGCACGCGGGCGCCAGTACCTCGGGAGGACGCCCCGATGCGGTAGGCCAGACGCTGGCGACCGAGATGCGCACCTGCGACGAGCCGAAGACAAAGCGCACAGCATGACCACGACAAGCAAGGATACGACCATGTCAGCGCCATCGATGCGGGTCGTCCAGATTCATCGCTACGGCGGACCCGAAGAGCTCAAGCTGGAAGAGCGACCACGTCCAGCGCCACAGACGGGCGAGGCGCTCGTACAGGTCCACGCGGCCGGCGTGAACCCGATCGATTGGAAGATCCGCCAGGGTGTGATGCAAGCGGTCCAGCCAGTAACGTTTCCCTTCACGCCCGGCATCGAGCTGGCGGGCGTAGTCGCAGCGGTTGGCCCCGAGGCGCCGTCCGTTGCACTGGGACAGGCCGTCTACGCACAGGTGGCGGCGGGCGCCTACGCCGAGTATCTGGCGGTGGGCGTTGAGGCGCTCGCCCCCAAGCCGGCGTGGCTGACCTTTGTCGAGGCCGCCGCGACGCCGGTGGGGGCGAGGACGGCCTGGCGGGCGCTGTTCGATCACGGCCACCTGGCCGCGGGCCAGCGGGTGCTGATCCAGGGGGCGGCAGGCGGGGTGGGCCAGTTCGCCGTTCAGTTGGCCAAGTGGCGCGGCGCTGAGGTGATCGCCACCGCCGCCCCAGACAATCTCGCCTTCGTGCGTTCTCTGGGCGCGGATAAGGTCGTGGACTATACCACGACGCAGGTGGAGAGCGTGGTCACCGGGGTCGATCTGGCGCTGGACACGGTTGGGGAGGCGACCTTGCGCAGCTCGATGGCGGTCCTGCGGCCTGGGGGCGCGCTGATCTCGATCAACGGGGTCCCGTCGCAGCAGGAGGCGCAGGCGCGCGGCGTACGCGCGCTGATGAGTCGCGGGCCGGCGAGCGTCTCGCTGCAGACGCTGACCCAATTGATCGAAGAGGGCTATCTTCAGGTGACGGTTGGGAAGATCTATGCGCTCCGTGAGGTCCAACAGGCGCATGAGGACGGTCAACGCGGTCATGGACGCGGGAGGATTGTGCTGCGCATCTATGAGTGAGCTGAACGAATGCGGTGGCGCTTGAGGCGCCTGTGCCGTGGTGTAGGCCGTGGTGTAGGCCGTGGTGGCCGAACATTCGTGTGTTACCATACATGAGAGCGTGAGCGCCTCATCACCACGAACCCAGTCCGCAGGCGCCACATCACCTGGGCGACTGCGGTCGGAAAGTGGACGGCCCCAGTGAAGACCGTCGAGACCGTCAAAAAGGCGGCTGGATCTGCTCAGCCCGTGGCAGGTCGGATGAACAAGTCGCAGGCCTAATCATGACGCTTTTTGACGCTCTAATCGCTCGTGGATGAGTGAAGGTGAATAGCTATGCAGATGCAACGCGGGCGGTTGGGCGTCATCGGCGGCAGTGGCCTCTACGCGATGGAGGGACTCACCAGTATCGAGGAGGTCATGCCGCAGACGCCCTTTGGCGCGCCGAGCGACGCCATCCTGACCGGCATGCTTGGCGAGCAGCCGGTGGCGTTCCTTCCACGACATGGGCGCGGACATCGCATCTCGCCAACCGAAGTTCCCTCGCGCGCGAATATCTACGCGCTCAAGGCGCTCGGCGTCGAGTGGATTATCTCGGTGAGCGCCGTGGGTAGCCTGCGCGAGGACTATGCGCCGCTCGACCTTGTCGTGCCAGATCAGATCTTCGATCGCACGCGCAGTCGCGTCAACAGCTTCTTCGAAGATGGCGTCGTGGCGCACATCTCGTTCGCCGATCCCTTCTGCCCGCATCTGAGCGAGCAGCTTTGGACGGCGATGGGCGCGCTGGGCGATGTTCACGCGCATCACGGCGGCACGTATGTCTGCATGGAGGGACCGCAGTTTTCCACCAGGGCAGAGTCGAACGCCTACCGCAAGCTCGGCTTCGACCTCATCGGCATGACGGCGCTGCCAGAAGCCAAACTCGCACGCGAGGCGGAGATCTGCTACGCGACCATCGCCTGCGTGACTGATTATGATGTCTGGCATGAGAGCGCGGAGTCGGTGACGGTGGAGATGGTGGTGGCGAACCTGACACGCAACGTCGAGAACGCCAAGCGCATCATTCGCGCCGTGGCGGCGAATATGCCAGCTACGCGCGCCGGGCAAACCTGCGGCTGCGAGCAGGCGCTGGCGAACGCCGTGATGACCGACCGCTCGCGGATCAGTGCGCCACTGCGTGCGAAGTATGGCTTGTTGCTGGGCAAATACCTGGAG
>DATAOM010000224.1:0-2898 GCA_036265775.1 Ktedonobacterales bacterium
CGCTGATCGTAGGCGCGCACCGACTTGCGGCGCTTCAGCAACTCTTGAAAGTCCACCCCATGCCTCCAGTTGAGCCTCTCAGGCAGCCGCTAGGCGTTCTCGGCGCTGTCAGGAGCGAGTGGCAGGGTAAAGTGCATCGTCGTGCCCTCGCCCTCGATGCCCGCGCTCGTCGCCCAAATCTCGCCGCCCATCGCCCTGACGTACGCCTGGCAGATCGCCAGCCCCAGGCCCGTCCCGATCACGTTCGAAGCGACGTCGCGGTCCAGCCGCACAAAGCGCTCGAAAATGAGGTCCACCTGCTCCGGCGGTATCCCTAGTCCGTGGTCGCGCACGCGGACCTCGATCATCGGCTTGCTTGACGTGTCGCGTCGCGCTGTATCCGCGATCCCCGCGTCGATCTCGATGGAGCTGCCGGGCGGTGAGTATTTGACTGCGTTCGAGAGTAAGTTGAGGATGATCTGGCGCGTCTTACCCTCGTCGGCGTAGACACGCAGATCCTCTGGTACACGCAGGCGCAATTCGCGCGGATCGTCACCGGCCTCGCGTGGACTGAGCAGCGCTGTCGCATCCACGATCAGCGGGCGCAGCGCGAAGGCGCCTGGCGTGACAGAGGCGGCGTCCATTTCGATGTTGCGCACGTTCAGGACGGAGCGCACGAGGTCGGCGAGCTGGTCGGCGGCCTCGGACCCGCGGGTGAGCATGTGCTGTTGCCGCTCATAATCCGACCGCGCGCCCAGTTCGCGGGCCAGCGCCAGATAGCCTTGCAGCGCCATGATCGGCGTGCGCAACTCGTGATTGACGCTGGAGATGAACTGGTTCTTGAGCCGGTCCAGCTCTTTCTCGCGCTCGTAGGCGACGCGAACGTTCGCCAGTTCGCGCTGGGTGCGCGCGAAGCCACGATTGGCGGCGAACATCAGCAGACCAAGCCCGGCAAGTAGACCCACCGGGATGGTGAAGAGGCTCAAACCGTCGGTGGCGTTCATCGCCTGTTGAAGCATCGGGCCATGTGGGGTGAAGATCAGCACGCCGACTGTGAGCGCGACGCATCCTATCGTCGTCAGCGCGATCTGGAGTGGTGTGCCGAAGAGAGCGGCGACGACGATGAGCACGGCGAGCAGGCTGAAAACGGGAATCGCGCCGAGTTCAAGGTATCCCTGTATTGGGCCGTCAGTCAGAATCAGCGCGACGATGACCGCCGCCAGGCCGATGAAAAGACCGGCGAAGGCGAGGTTAATGCGCCGCCGCCACAGCGCCCACGCTCCCAATACAAGGGGAATCTCTACCGCCAGGATCTGTATGGTGCTCTGATGGCCTCCTGATTGCATATCGGTGATGATCGCGGAGGGGATGGAGAGCGTCGCCAGAATCAGAATGCCGGGCAACATTACGCGCAGAAGCTGATAGCGGCGATCTTCGTCATACTTGCGGACGATCTCGGCGGCGCGCGCCGGAGGGTGTGTCTGCGCCAGCGGAGCTGGTCCAAAAGCAGGGAGTCGCGCAGCCGCCTGTTTGCTGCTTTCGCCACGCGCGTCTGCCTTGCCATTCTGGCTCACAGCCCGTAGCGGGGTAGTGATCGCCGTGGATGGCTTGCTCATGCCTCATCCTCCCCTTCACCCAGCCTGCGGAACCGCTCGGCGCGCTGCGACGGCGAGAGCGCGAGAACGTGCTGAATCGCGCGCACGAGCTGATCGGGATTGAGCGGCTTTTCCAGGTAGACATCCGCGCCGCTGAGCAATCCTCCCAGCCGGTCGCGGTCCTGCACCAACGCGGAGAGGATGATGAGCGGCATCTCCGCCGTCAGTGGATCGCCGCGCAGCGCGCGCACCACCTGATAGCCGTCAAGTTTGGGCATGCGCACGTCAATCACAGCGATGTCTGGTGGGTCTTCGAGGCACAGTTCCAGTCCCTCCGCGCCATCCGTCGCCGCGATCACCTCATACTCGCCAAAGAGCCGTAACGACTCAACCATCACCTCATTCAAATGCGGATCGTCGTCAACGACGAGGATACGGTACGGCCTTCCCTGCCCTGAATCGCTCGCGCCCATGACATGCTCCCTGGCTATGGCGTGAAAGACCGCCCCGCCTGTTTCCTTCCAGACACCTATGGCGCCTATTTTACCGCTTGCTGTCAACCCGCGCCGTGGAGACCGGATTCATACGAGTTGGGCGACCGCCTGGCGCAGGCGGCGACGGTAGCTGTAATGCTCGACCTCGACGTAGTGACGGGTGGACTCTTTATACCTCACGCCGCCGCTGTAGCTTTCCTGCCCACGGCGCTTGAGCGCGCGAAAGCGCTTTGCCTTGCCGCTCTTGGTCCGCTGCGCGCGGATGAAGGCAGCCACCGCCTGCGCTTGATAATCTTCCAGCCCCCACTGGCCGCTATCCGGCTGGATCAGCCCGACGACGAACAGGTTGTCGTAGTCAGGATGAAAGACGTTGAGGTACAGGCTGGGGTAGCCATGTTTCCAATTCAGGTGTGTCGTGTCCACAAAGGGGAAGGCGATGCGGTAGCCAGTCGCGTAGACGATGACATCTACCTGCTCGCTGGAGCCGTCCACGAAGACCACACGATCACCTTGGTATTCTTTCACGTCAGGCTTGGGGACGATGTCGCCCTGGCCGACGTAGTACGGCATCTGTGAGTTGACGATAGGGTGCGTCTCGAAGAGCTTGTGGTCGGGCCTTGGGACACCGAAACGCGAGAGATCGCCGACGGTGAGACGATAGACGAACTTGCCGACCAGACGGCGGATCCCCAGCGGCACATGCAGGTCGAGGAGTTGCTCGCCAGTCTGGTCCACCGGCCTGCCGAGGAAGTATTTGGGCATGTAGTAGTAGCCGCGCCGCGTGCTATGGAACGTCTGCGCCGCGTTCTGCGCCGACTCCACCGCGATGT
>DATAOM010000225.1:0-5993 GCA_036265775.1 Ktedonobacterales bacterium
GCTCATCCGATGTACCAGCGGAACAAGTCGCTGAACCAATGACAAAGTCTAAGCGGTCTGACATGACCAGCACATCAAAGCGTTGTCGCGCAGTTGTGGCGCCCCCTATTTTGCCCCCCACACGCGCGACATTCAGTGAACCAAGACGACAGACGGCGACAAAACGAATGTCGCAGACCCCTGAAATTCAGGACTCTGCGACATCTGATGAACTGACCCGAACGACCGATTTGGTGGAGATGGGGGGGAGTCGAACCCCCCGTCCAAACAGTGGACGAAGCCGATATGCTACAGGCGTATCCGGCGCTTTGGTGACGCGCCGCAGTCCCTCACCGGCGAGGTCTCGCGGAGCCTCCCCGCAGTTTCTCGGAAGCGCTTAGCGGGTGGTCAGCGCTCCCAAAGCCTCATTGTGTTATGCCCGTGACCGGCCCATCAGGCGGAAGCCGGGCGGACACGCCTCAGCCGGTTATTAAGCGGCGAGAGCGAGTTGTGGCTGCTTTTCGGCAGCTATGGTTTGCCAGTTTTTTAACGAGGGAGCGTACTGGCGCCTCGGCCTGCAAACGACCCCTTCTCCTGCCTGTCGAATCCCGACATCCCCAGAGAATCCCCTCATGTGAGGGTACTCAGTAGTATACCACATCCCAGGTGAGGCCGCGTCTGAGACCAGGCGAACGTCCTATTTGCCCTACCCACGCACACGCTGCTTGTGGACGCGCGCCAGCTCGCGCTGGACCTCGCGCTCCTTGATGGTTTCGCGCTTGTCATAGAGCTTCTTGCCGCGACACAGCCCCAGCTCCACCTTGGCGCGATTGCCCTTGAAATAGAGCTTGAGCGGCACAAGCGTCAGCCCCTTCGCGCTCACGCGCGTCTCTAGCCGCGTGATTTCCTTGCGGTGCAGCAGCAGCTTGCGCGGGCGCATGGGATCGTGATTCATATATGTGCCCTGCTCGTACTCGGCGATGTGCGCGCCCTCCAGCCAGATCTCGTCGCCCTTGACGCGCGCGAAGGCCCCACGCAGGTTCACATGTCCCGCGCGGATGGATTTCACCTCGGTGCCGGTCAGCGCGATGCCCGCCTCGACGGTCTCATCGACGAAGTATTCATGGTACGCCTGGCGGTTAACCGTCACCACCTGGACTTCGTCCTTCACATCCGCCACGCGCGTTCCTCCAACATTCGTGTCACTCGTATCACTCGCGGGTCGCTGAACCCTGCACAGCAGGAAATCAGCGCTATGCCTGCTCGTCCGTTCCGCGCCAGACACGCTACCATCTGTACATGAGGTTTCCTCACCCAGAGTTAGCATGGTATTCCATTGTATTCCTTGCCAATTCAGGGCGCAACTCGCCGCTGAGACGTGCATGGGAGCCTCTGGAGATGATGGTATGTTCTATCGTTTCGGCCTGCTGGCGGTGCGCTGGCGCTATTTGATCATCGCGCTTTGGGCGTTCGTCGCGCTGGCAAGCCTGCCGTTCGCGCCGCGTGTGGCGCAGGTTCTCGCGCCGGGCGGTTTTTCCAGCCCCGATATGGAGTCGCAGCGCGCCGTCGACGCCTTGCAGCAGGGCCTGCACACCAGCTTCACGACGGTTGACGTGATCTTCACCAGCGAGACGCTCACCGCCGACGATCCGCGCTTCGTCACGCAGGCCAACGCCGCCGTCGCGGGTCTGCGGGGCTGGTCGGAGGTCACGCGCGTCGTACCCTTCACGCTCAGCTCTGAGCAGGTCTCGCGCGATCGCAAGGCTGCCTACACCGCGGTCTTTCTCAAAGCCGACGCCGACAACGCGCCCAAGGTCCTGCCTGAGTTACGCTCCCGGCTAACACAGCCAGCGGACCTGCGGATGATCGTCGGCGGCGCGCCAGTCTTCTACGCCGACGTGCAGGCCGTGACCGAGAGCGATCTGCGCCGCGCCGAGTTGCTCGCCTTTCCCTTCGCGCTGCTGGCGCTGCTGCTGGTCTTCCGTTCGGTGGTTGGCGCGACGCTACCGGCGGCGGTCGGTGGGGCGAGCGTTGTCGTCTCGCTGGCGCTGCTCTACGCCTTCGCCTCGGTCTCGCGCGTCTCGATTTTCGCGCTCAACATCACGACCCTGTTTGGTCTCGGCCTCGGCGTGGACTACTCGCTCTTCATGCTCAGCCGCTTCCGCGAGGAACTGGCGCGCGGACGCGCGGTCCCCGACGCCGTCGCCGTCACAATGAGCACCGCCGGGCGCGCGGTCTTCTTCTCTGGCATGGCGGTCTCGGTCGGGCTGCTGGGGCTGGTCATCTTCCCGCTCAATATGCTACGCTCGGTCGGCATCGGCGGGATGGTGACGGTGCTGCTGGCGGCGCTGGCGGCGGCGACGCTCCTGCCCGCGCTGCTCGGCGTTCTTGGCCACCGTGTCAATGCCCTGCCGGTGCGCCTGCCACGCTTCAGACGCGCGCATACAGCCACAGCGGCGACGCGCGACGATCCAGCGGGGACCGAACACGGCTTCTGGCATGGGCTGGCGCTCTGGGTGATGCGTCGCCCGGTGGCGACGCTCGTTCCCGTACTGGCGACTTTACTGCTGCTCGGCGCACCCTATCTGAGCGTACGGCTGGCCGCGCCGGACGCCTCGATCCTGCCGGACTACGTCAAGTCGCGCGAGGCGTACAACATCCTGACGACACGCTTCGACGGCCCGGCGCAGACACCCATCGTGATCGCCGTGCAGACGCCGAATGGCAGCCCACTCGCCAAGGACAATCTGATCGCGCTGGACCGCTACGTGCGCACGCTCGCATCCGACCCGCGCGTGCAGCGGGTGGATAGCCTCGTCTCGCTCGATCCGCGCCTGACGCTCGACCAGTATCTTCTGCTCTACAGCAATCCCAAGAGCATCGGTGACCCCTACATCGCGCAGTCGGCGAGCGCGCTGGCTGGCGACCATGTCTCGCTCGTCCGCGTCGTCAGCAAATATTCCATGCTCGACGAGCGCACCGAGTCGCTTGTGACCGCGATTCGTGGCACGCCGCCCCCGGCTGGACTCACAACGCTGGTAGACGGCGGCACGGCGGGCATCATCGACTACGTGAACACGCTCTACGGCGCGCTGCCCATCGCGGCGCTGCTGATCTTCGCCATCACCTATGTCATGCTGATGCTGCTCTTCCGCTCGCTGATCCTGCCGCTCAAGGCGATCTTGATGAACATCCTCTCGATCCTGGCGAGCTACGGCGCGCTGGTCTTCATCTTCCAGCAGGGGCATCTGAGCGGGCTGCTGAACTTCACGCCGCTGGGCTTCGTCGAGGCGTCGGGTCCGATCTTGATGTTCTGCGCGCTCTTTGGCCTCTCGATGGATTACGAGGTCTTCCTGCTCAGCCGTATCCGCGAGTCGTGGGAGCAGACGCACGACAACACGCACAGCGTGGCGGTGGGACTGGAGCGCAGCGGGCGCATCATCACCAGCGCGGCGGCCATAGTGATCCTGGTCAGTCTTTCGTTCGCGGCGGCGGACCTGGTGATCGTCAAGGCGCTGGGCGTCGGCATGGCGCTGGCCGTATTGCTGGATGCGACGCTGGTGCGCGGGCTGCTCGTCCCAGCGACGATGCGCCTACTGGGAAACATCAACTGGTACTGGCCGCGCTGGCTGGACCGCCTTGTGCCACATCAACTCTTCGCCGAGGCGCACGAGGCTCCGCCTATATCAATCGCCGCCGAGAGCGCCGCTGGGCAGACGGAACGCGACGCGTTGCCGATCGGAGGCGAGGGATGAAAGTGAATACGCGTGTTCTGACGCTCTCTCTGGTTGGCTTGCTGGCGCTGCTCCTGGCGGGTTGTGGATTGCCGGGGACGATAGAGCAGAAGGGACGCATTGCCGACGCGGGACCCAGCCCGACGCCCACACCACTGCCGCCCATCGCGTTCCCGCAGGACGAAGCGCCGCACCGCAACCTGACCGAATGGTGGTACTACACCGGCCAGTTTCATGGCGCCGACGCGCAGGGCAAAGCGCACGAATATGGCTTCGAGCTGACTGTCTTCCAGACGTTGCGCGGGCAGGTTTCGCCCTACTACGCCGCCCACTACGCCATTAGCGACATCACGCGCGGCGAGTTCCACTACGACCAGCGCGTCGCGTTTGGCAGCCTGGCCGCGCTGCCGGAGCCTGGTTCGACGAATGGCTTTGACCTCGGCGTGCAGGACTGGCGCGTCAAGGGGCTGAATGGCGCTGACACCTTGAGCGCCACGATGTCTGATTACACCATCGCGCTGAACCTGAAAGATATGCTGCCACATCCAGCGCTACATAGTGGAAATGGCATCATCACCCTCGGCCAGGCGGGCTACTCGTACTACTACTCACGTCCGCTGATGAGCCTGAGCGGCGTGATAGAGGACCACGGCGCGCCAATACAGGTGACGGGCCAGGCGTGGTTCGACCACCAGTGGGGCAACTTCATCTCGCTGGCCGGCTTCGGCTGGGACTGGTTCAGTATCCAACTCGACAACCGGACTGAATATATGCTCTACGTCATCCGCGACGCGCAGAAGAGGCCGATCTCGGTCTTCGGCACGGCGGTGGACGCCGATGGAACGGTGAGCGAGATTCCCAGCGAGAAGATCGAGATCACCGCGACTGGCTCGTGGACGAGTCCGCAGACGGGCGGTGTCTATCCCTCAGGCTGGAAGGTGACACTGTCCTCACGCGATGTCGCGCTCACCCTGACCCCGGCGCTCCTTGATCAGGAGCTAGACACGGCGCAATCCACCGGCGTGGCCTACTGGGAGGGCGCGGTGCGCATTTCAGGGCAGGCAAGTGGCAAGCCAATTACTGGGCAAGGTTACGTCGAACTGACTGGCTACGCGCAGATTCCTTCCGGCGCGCAGACGCCACATACAGCACTTGTTGTGGCAGAGAGTGCCAGCAACAGGATGAAACCTTCCTGTTCGCTCGCTCCGTACGCGCCTGGCGCGGCCTGAGCAGTTCGCTGTTACGGCGCATCCGGCGGTGGGAAATAAGCAAGCTACTGGCCCGGCCGGTCCCTCGAGTGGCAGCGTAGTCTCTGATTCAGTGCTCGCTGAATGCGCCCGGCAAGGCAACAGCTGGGGACAATGATCGTCAACGTGGGAGGTCAGCGAGCGGCGACACCCTCAGTTGTCTGAACTCCAGGTAAACTGCTGGGTACGACCAAAGCCATCGCGCACGACGACGGTGTAGGTGAGTCCCGTGCACTTCATGCGGATATTGAGCACGTCACTTCCCCCGGGGCGGAATGCCAGGAAACAGGTCACCGGGAAACCCGCCGAACTGCGCAGGCGTGTTGACGCCGAAGACGAAGGAAGAATGCGGACTCGGCTGCACACTGTCCCAGACCCAGGTGTTGGTCTGTGGGCCACTGTTGGTGATCATCTGCGAGCCTGCGCATTGCTGACCGCCCGTGTGGCTCAGATGCAGTGAACTCAGTGTAAGCAAGGGTGGCGGCGATGGTAGTGTCGCAGTGGGTGTTGGAAAGATGGTAGGCGTTGGGAAGGCAGTTGGGGTAGGGACCGCCGTGGCTGTTCCGGCTGCGGTTGCGCTCGGCGTCGATCCTGGCGTCGATCCTGGCGTCGATCCTGGCGTTATTGTGGTTCCAGCTGAGACGGTTGCCGTCACGCCGACGTTGGCGGTCGCGTTGACGGTCGCGTTGACGGCTTGCGTGGCGGTCGCAGCAGCGTCGGTGGCATCAATGCGCAGGATTCGGTTTGCTCCACCTGAATTGCCCCGCAGGAAGAGCAAGGAGACGCCGCCGCTCACGACCAATAACCCCAGGGCGATGAGTGTGGCAGTGACCCACCAAGCAGGCGACCAGTTGGACGCCGCAAGTCGCTCTCTCCTACGGGCAAGGGCGGGCAGGGACTTCACTCCATCTTCTGGAAGCGGAAGCGCCGGAGCTGGAGCCGCGAGCGCCGCTTGCAGCGCCTCGACGAAGCTCATGACGTTGGCGTAGCGCTCGGCGGCGTTGGGGCGCAGCGCACGCAGGATGACGGCCTC
>DATAOM010000226.1:0-4731 GCA_036265775.1 Ktedonobacterales bacterium
AAGCTCGCCCAGCTGCGTCCGACGGTGGCGCATGTGCTACGCGGCGGACGCGAAGTCGATATACCCGTGCAACGTCTCCGTGTCGGAGACATGTTCATCGTGCGTCCTGGTGAGAAGATCCCGACTGATGGCGTGGTCCTCGATGGCACCTCGGCGGTCGATGAGGCGCTGCTGACGGGCGAAAGCCTGCCAGTCGAGAAATCGAGTGGAGATGACGTTATCGGCGCGACGATCAATGGCACGGGCGCGCTCCGTGTCCGCGCGACGAGCGTCGGCAGCGACACGCTGCTTGCCGGCATCATCCGCCTCGTCGAACAGGCGCAGGGATCGAAAGCGCCGATCCAGCGGCTGGCGGACACGATCGCTGGCGTCTTTGTCCCAGCCGTGCTCGGCATCGCGGCGCTCACCTTTGTGGGCTGGACGCTCGCTGGCGCGCTAGGCTGGCATCCGCCCATCGCCGGGATGGACGGGCTGGTTGATCTGGCCGCCAAGCCCTGGGTGACGGCGTTGGTCGCTGCGATCGCAGTGCTGGTGGTGGCGTGCCCCTGCGCCTTAGGGCTGGCGACACCGACCGCCATCATGGTCGGGAGTGGACAGGGCGCGGAGCTCGGCATCCTCATCAAGGGTGGCGAGAGCCTGGAGCGGCTGGAGAAGGTCAATGCTGTGCTCCTTGACAAGACGGGCACGATCACCGAAGGCAAACCCGCGCTGACTGATGTTGTCGTCGCAGCCGACGCTGGACTGACAGAGACCGATCTGCTCCGGCTCGCGGCAGGCGCTGAGCAGTACTCAGAGCATCCGCTGGCGCGCGCCATCGTCACAGGAGCAACTGAGAAGGGCATCCAACTCCCACCCAGCACGGACTTCGCCGCGATTCCTGGCGGCGGAGTACAGGCCACGATTGATGGGCAGACGATCCTGCTGGGCACGCGACAGTTGCTGAGGAACCAGACTGTGGCAGAAGCTGGATTTACCCAGTTGGAGGAGGCGGCGCAGTCCCTCGAAGCGGCGGGCAAGACAGTAATGTTTGTCGCGCGTGGGGGGGTGCTCGTCGGACTCATCGGTGTCGCTGACACGCTCAAGGCAGATTCGGCGACGGCCGTCGCGGACCTGCAGGCGCAGGGGGTCAGCGTCTGGATGATCACTGGCGACAACGCTCGTGTGGCCGAACAAATCGCCGTCGAGGTTGGCATTCCAGCTCACCAGGTATTGGCAGA
Organism: Ktedonobacterales bacterium; assembly: GCA_036265775.1. GTDB lineage: Bacteria > Chloroflexota > Ktedonobacteria > Ktedonobacterales > JADMIN01 > DASWAC01. The sequence goes on from DATAOM010000226.1 coordinate 1,218, forward strand.
GGCGCGTCCGGAGGACAAGGCGGCGCAGGTTGAGCGCGTGCGTGTGCTCCTCACCGCTGAGCATCCTTCGACTAAATCGGTGATCGCGTTTGCTGGGGACGGTGTCAATGACGCGCCAGCGCTGGCCAGCGCCGATGTCAGTATCGCGATGGGCGCAGGTTCGGACATCGCTATGGAGACTGCCGATGTGACGTTGGTGAAGGGCAACCTGCACAGCATCTCGACGGCGATCGCGCTCTCTCGGGCCACGATGCGCACTATTCGGCAGAACCTGTTCTGGGCGTTTGCCTATAACACCATCCTGATCCCGCTGGCAGTCGCCTCGCCAGCGATTCCGTGGCTGCGCGAGAGCGCGCCGATCTTCGCCGCAGCAGCGATGGCGCTCTCCTCGGTGACCGTGGTGACGAACTCGCTGCGACTGCGCCGATTCGCGGGAACGGTGACTGGCAAAGGACGCTGACGGACGCTGAGGCAAGGCGCGGCAGGCCAGTCGGGCCGCCGCAGAGAGGAACAAGGCGAACGTGACCCGTTCGCAAGGAGCATTCGATGGAAACGACAGCAGCACGCGAGATCACCTTGAGCGTGCCGGATGTCAGTTGTGAGCACTGCGTGAAGACCGTGAATGGCGCGCTCGCCGCACTGCCGGGGATCGATGCAGTCAATGTTGATCTGACAAGTAAGACCGTCAGTCTTCGCTACGAGCCGGCCCATGTGACGCTGGAGCGCATCGAAGAGACGCTCGACGACGCAGGCTATACCGTCGCCAAGTAGTCGGCTGCAGTCGAAGCGTTCGACGGCATTCACCAGGGGCTATGCGCAGCAAGACCGCTCCGCGTGGCCCCTAATTCACCAGATGCGGTGCATGAGGCGCCGCAGGGGAAAGTACGGTGCGACACGAGACGCCACACCTGAACGGAAAGCGAGGCTTGGCGTGAAGACCATAACTGTGCCAGTGGAAGGACTCAACTTCGCCAGTTGCGCACAGAGCATCGAGAAGCGGGTCGGCGGCTTCTCTGGTGTGCGCGAGGTCGCCGCCAGCTACGTCACCCAGACCGTGAGCATCAGGTTTGACGAGCGGGAGCTGAGCGAGACGACAGTGCGCGACCTGGTGCGCGATTGTGGCTTTGCCTGCGGCGAGCCCTGCGATCCAGTGGAGATGCTCGCGCAGGCCGCATCGAACACGGCAACGACGACCGCGTCCGCAGGTGCATCTCCAGTGGAGCAGCGCCCGTCTGAGCACGCGCATGATCACACTATGGATCATCCTAGCGCCATGCCCGCTGGCGCGATGGCAGACCACTCCGTGGCCGAAGAGGCAGCGCCTCATAGCGCTGGCCACGATATGAGCCAGGGCATGGGCCATGCGATGGGTCACGACATGAGCGATCCGGCGATGGCGCGCGCGATGGAGGCGGACATGCGCCGCCGCTTCTGGGTCGCGCTGGCGCTCACCATCCCCATCGTCCTGTATTCCTCGCTGGGGACTGAGGTTTTGCGGCTGCATCTGCCCGTTCCCTTCGGCCTGCCGCGCAACTGGCTGCTGCTCATTCTCACGACGCCGGTGGTCTGGTGGTGCGGCTGGATCTTCCACTCCGGCGCGTGGCGGGCGCTACGCAATCGCAGCCTCGACATGAACGTGCTCGTCAGCCTGGGCGTGCTGGTTGCCTATCTCTTCAGCGCCTTCGCCACGATCTTTGCTCCAGGAGTAGAGACCAGCTTCGACGCCGCCGCCATGCTCGTGACCTTTGTGCTCTTCGGCCACTGGATGGAGATGCGCTCTCGACGTGGCTCGTCCGACGCGCTCAATGCACTGTTGCAGCTTGCGCCTAGCCAGGCGAATGTCATAGCGGCGGATGGCTCGATTCACACCAAGCCCGTGGAGCAGGTCCAGGTTGGTGACCTGCTTTTACTTCGCCCCGGCGAGAAAGTCCCAGTGGATGGCAAAGTCGTTGAGGGAACCAGTTCGCTCGACGAGAGCATGATCACCGGTGAGAGTCTTCCAGTCGAGAAAGCGTCTGGCGACGAGGTCATCGGTGGGACAGTCAACGGCAGCGGCTCGCTGCGCTTCCGGGCCACTAAGGTTGGGAGCGAGACGGCGCTGGCGCAGATCGTGCAACTGGTCCAGGTGGCGCAGAACTCGAAGGCACCAGCGCAGCGGCTGGCGGATGGCGCGGCGCAATGGCTGGTGATCGCGGCGGTGGGCGCAGGGCTGCTCACCTTCCTGATCTGGTTCTTCATCATTCACCAAACGGCGCTCTTTGCGCTCACACTTGCGGTCAGCGCGATCGTCATTGCCTGCCCCGACGCGCTCGGTCTTGCTACGCCAACGGCGGTCGCCGTGGGCACGGGCATCGGTGCGCGCAAGGCCATTCTGATCAAGAATGCGACCGCGCTGGAGCAGGCCTCGCGCATTCGGGCGATCATCTTCGACAAGACCGGCACACTCACCGAGGGCAAGCCTACCGTCACCGATGTGGTCCTGTTCGGCGAGGATGCCACGCGCAGGCTCACCGAAGACCAGTTGCTGCAAGTTGCCGCCAGCGTCGAGGCAGAGTCTGAGCATCCCCTCGCCCGCGCCATCGTCACCGAGGCAGAGGAACAGCGGTATGTCACCTTACCCATCACGGGCTTCCAGTCGATCACCGGCGGCGGGGTGCAGGCGAAGGTAGAGCGCGCGGCAGTTCTTATCGGTACGCCAAAGCTGCTCAGCGAGCATGGGATTGCGCTCGGCGACGAGGATCTGGCGCGGATCGCGACACTGCAAAGCGGCGGCAAGACGGTTATGGCGGTGGCGCGTGACGGTCAGGCGGTAGGGGCGATTGCGGTCGCCGATCAGGTGCGTCCGACCGCGCAGAGTACCATCGAGCAATTACGGGACCTGGGCATTCAAGTGGCAATGCTCACTGGGGACAATCGCCGTACCGCTGAGGCGGTAGGCGCACAGTTGGGGATTCAGCCGGAGCGCGTCTTCGCTGAGGTAGCGCCCGCTGACAAGGCCCGCTATGTCAAACAATTGCAGGAGGAAGGGCTCTTCACTGCGATGGTGGGCGATGGCGTCAACGATGCGCCTGCCTTGGCGCAGGCCGATCTAGGCATTGCCATTGGCGCAGGGACCGGCGTCGCCATCGAGACAGCCGAAATTGTGCTGATGCGCAGCGACCCGATCGATGTGCTCGCCGCTATTCGTCTGTCCAAGGCGACGGTAGTCAAGATGAAGCAGAACCTCTTTTGGGCGGCGATCTACAATGTGGTCGCCATTCCCATCGCTGCAGGCATCCTCTACCCGCTTGGCATCCTGCTCAGTCCTGCTGTCTCGGCGCTGGCGATGAGCGCCTCCTCGATCACGGTGGCGACCAACGCCGTGCTGCTCAAGCGTGTCGAGCCACACTTACGCACGGCGACGGAACCAGCCGCGAATACGGCTAGGACTGACTCTCCCACGCCACAAGTGGTATAAGGTGGAACCTGGCAAGAGAATTGAGTTGGGTGAGAGTGCGATGAACGGAGGAATGAC
>DATAOM010000227.1:0-5954 GCA_036265775.1 Ktedonobacterales bacterium
TCGGGCCGATCGTGAAGGCCGCAGCCGATCATGGCGCGACGAATTTCACCACGCACGAGCCCTCCCTCGAAGACGTTTTCCTTCGCTACTACAATGGCGCGCAGGTCGCGCCGGAGGCCGCACATGCGTAGGAGCATATTCTTGCGGACGCTCTGGAGCTTCCGCGTCGCGATCCTGGGCTGGGGTGTCGGTGTGGGCATCCTGATGTTCATCGTGGTGGCGGCGTTCGACACTGCCATTGGCGGCATGCCTCCATCCACCAAGGAGGAGTTCCTGCTCGCGTTTCAGAGCATTGGCTGGCTCTGGGACTATCCTGGGGCGGTGGCCTCCACCGGCGGCTACGCGACCGCAAAATACTCGATCATCCTCATGCTGGTCTCGATCTGGGCGCTCCTGGCCGGCTCGCGCATCTTGCGCGGCCAGGAGGAGATCGGGCAGCTTGACATGCTGCTCTCCCTCCCGCGCTCGCGTGCGCGTGTCGTGTTTGAGAAGCTGAGCGCGCTCTTCGTCGCGCTGCTGCTCATCGGCGCGATCATCGGCCTCTTCACCTATGGCGGCGAGGCGCGCATCACCAGCATCAAATTCAGCTTCGCCGACGCGATGTTCGAGGGCCTGATGGTTAGCCTGCTGGCCGCCAGCTTCGCCGGGCTGAGTGTGCTCATTTCGCAGTTCACGCGGCGTCGCAACACTGCGGCGGGCATCACCGGCGCACTCTACGCGCTCTCGATTGTCCTCAACTCCGTCAGCCTCATCTCGCCCGCGTATGACTGGGTTGGCAAGCTCTCGCCTGTCTACTACTTCCGCATCAGTAAGCCGCTGGTGGCGGACTATGGCATGAACTGGGGCGCGGCGGCCGTTCTGCTGGGCATGGCGCTGGTGTTCTCTGGTGTGGGGACTGCGCTCTTCTTGAGGCGCGATGTCGGCAGCGTCATTCCCGTGGCCCCTGAAGGTGTGAGCATCCCTGGGTTGCGCACTGCCGCCCCGCAGAGCGGCTGGTCGTTACGCTCGCTGCTGGCGCGCGCTGTCGCGCTGGAGGCGCCACGCGCGCTCTGGTGGGCGGTGGGTCTGGGGTTCTTCTACTTTATCTTCACCTTCATCACACGCCAGATACAGCTCAACCTGATCGACTCTTTCAAAGGCACGGCGTATGAGTCGATCATCAAGGCGCTCGCCGGTGGTCAGAACGCGACCGGCAACGCCTTCTTCCTGAGCCTGCTGATGGAGTTCATTCCTCTGCTGATCACGGCCATGGCCGTCACGCAGGTGAATGGCTGGGAGCGCGTTGAGGCTGAGGGACAGCTCGATCTGGTGCTGGCCACGCCACAGACGCGCGCGAAGGCGATCCTCACCCGCATGGGCGCGGCGGCGGCGGGGCAGGTCCTGGTTCTGGCGGTCACGTTCGTGGCGATCCTGATCTCGTCGGCCATCGCCGGGCTGACGCTCGACATCGGCAAGCTGGCGCAGGCGACGCTCGGCGCGCTGCCGTGGGGGCTGGTCGTGCTCTCAGCAGGATATCTGCTCGCCACCTGGATCCGTCGCGCGCTGCTCACCACCGTGCTCTCGCTCGCGCTGGCGATCTCGTATGGCATCGGACTCGCCGCCGACGCCGCTGGCTGGCCGGAGTGGGTCAAGAACCTCTCGATCTATTCGTATTACGGCAACCCGCTCCTCACCGGCCTCAACTGGACGGCCTTTGGCGTCCTCATGGGGGTGAGTGTGCTCTTCACGGCGGTGGCGGTCTGGGGCTTCGCGGCGAAGGATATTGGTCGCTGGGCCTTCCTACCCAACCTGGGTTGGCGGTTCGGTCGCCGTCGTCGCCGCCAGGCCGCGGTGGCCAGCTAGTCCAAAGCATCTCAATTGTACGGCGCCAACTGGGGATTCCGGGTTGGCGTCGTCGGCGCTGTGGGGAGGGGAAACAGCGGCAATTGCCTCATTGCCCTTTACCAGTGGAGTGCGGCGTGTTATGCTATAAGGAGCATCTACTACACTGGGCTAGTTCTACATTCCGGCGATCACCACCGCGAAGCCCCATTGGTACGGCGCATTGACGCCCCTACCCTGCGCGCCGTGATTCCCTGGGAGGCGCCACGATGACAACCAACGACACGTCGCTCGCGGAGACTGTGACGCATGAGACGCGCGATCAACGGGACCAGGTCATCTGCCCGGTAGCGCGCACCGCCGAGATCGTCAGCGGCAAATGGACGCTGCTCATCATCCGCGACCTTACCACCGGCACGCAGCGTTTCAGCGAACTCGAGCGCTCGCTCGAAGGCATCAGTCCCAAGACGCTCTCTGAGCGGCTAAGCACGCTGGAGCGCATGGGGATCGTCAGCCGCCAGACCTACGCCGAGGTGCCGCCGCGTGTCGAGTATTCGCTGACCGAGAAGGGCCAGGCGCTGGCGACGCTGATCGACGCGATGCGCGCTTATGGCAATCAGTGGCTTGGCTGCGGCTGTGTCGAGTAGGGCCTGTGGCCTGGCGTCACACCAGCGCGGCGAATGATTTCGCCATGCCTCTCCAGATGTGTTATCCATCGCGGGTCCAAGCGATCTGCGGTCGGCGATATTCACTCCGACGCCGCTGCGTCAGGAGGCAGCAGGACGGTGATAAGGATATCCCCTAACCACTGCTCGTACCGCTCTATGGTCCAATTGCGATCTACCCGCAACAGGTGATGAACCTCCGCGCTCGATAGGGTCCAGACAGTGTCCGCAGCCGTATCTCTGGATAGGTCGGCCCGTAGCGGCCCATTGCGCGCCACCCACTCCACGAATACCGCCATACTCTCGCGGCGCTCGGCGAGCAGACGCTGGAGCAATGCGGCGATCTCCGGCTCGTTGGGCGCCGCGCTGCGCATCACCTCGAACAGCGGGCCAACGCGTTCCATGATCTGTGCGATATCGTGTGCGAACAGACGCATCTGCAATCGCTGATCTGACTCTGATCGGACACGCTGCGGTCCTGGCCGCTCCAGGAGCGGGATCGGTTGTTCATCTCCGCCCACCGCCAAATCCACTAGGCTCGTGAGTACCGCACGCTTGCTCCCAAAGGCGCCGTATACCGTCTCCACGGCTACTCCAGCCTCCTGTGCGAGGGCCTCCATCGTTGCGCCAGCGTAACCTCGCGTCGTGAATAGGCGACGCGCCGTCTCCAAGATGTGCCTGCGTGTCTCGCGCGCCTGGATCTGCCGGCGAGTCGAATTGTAGCGGCGCTTTGTCTGATCCTGTGACATAGAGCCTTGACACCCCTGTAAATTGCGTGTAGTATCACTGTATCAGATACAGCGCCGCTTTATCTAATATGGAGGATCAGCATGGCGACCCTGGATGTCAGCAGTACCAGCATAGCCGAGCAGGAACTGAACATGAAACGGTTTCGCCGCCTCATCCTGGTTGGCTTCGGCCAGGGTGATCTCGCCGTGGTAGATGAGTTGTTTGCCCCGGATTTCGTGGAACACCAAGAGGGCGTGCGACCACCTAACGCCGAGGGCGTAAAAGGTATTATCGCCTACCTGCGCCAGGCGCTGCCAGACCTGAATTACACGATTGAGGATATAGCCGCCTCCGGTGACAGAGTTTGGGGGCGGCTGCGCTCTCGCGGCACGCATCGAGGGCCATTTATGGGCATACCGCCTACAGGGAATGAGATCGCCATCACCGTGATAGATATCTGCCGCTTTGTGAACGGCAAGATCGTCGAGCACTGGGGTGTTCCCGACCAGCTCAGCCTGCTTAGGCAGATCGGCGCCAGTGTCCAGCCGCCGCAGACGCCCGCATAGTCGGCGAGGCGCCGTCTGCGTCCGTTCAGTCTATCTGATCTCACGCTATCCCTGGATGTGGTTGCCACAGAAGAAAGTGAGTCTCTGCTATGCGGTCCAACGCCTCACAGTCCTCGATAGATCACTCCGCCACGACGCCTCAGGGCCTTGATAGCCCTGGCGTCCGCATTCCACCTCCCCTCATCTACGCGCTCGCCTTTCTCATTGGATGGGCGCTTCAGGCGCGCTTTCCTCTGCCGTTCCTCTCATCCCCGTTGGCGCTGGGGCTAGGCGTAGCGCTGATGGCAGCCGGAGGGCTACTCATCATCTGGTCACTGCTCACACTGGTGCGCGGTCACGGAACGCTCAACACCAACGGCGCTTCTGCGGCGCTTGTCGCCGCTGGACCGTATCGCATCTCGCGCAATCCCATGTATCTTGGGCTAGTCCTGCTCTATGGCGGTCTAGCCTGCGCATTCTCCGTCGTCTGGGCGTTGCTGTTGCTGATCCCGCTCATCGTCTATACCCAACTCGGCGTAATTGCGCGCGAGGAGCGCTATCTGGATCGCGCCTTCGGCGAAGCTTATCGCGCTTACCAGGCTCGCGTACGCCGCTGGCTCTAGCCCAGGTGGATCGCGCTGTTCCACCTCTACGCAAAGCGGCGGGGAGATGGATTCTGTATCATATCTCTTAGTCGGTCGCCGATTGCCTACGGGCTATTGAGCGGGAGAGGGCCAGAAAGAGGATCATGTGGCGTCCTATCAGCCGCCCGCGCAACCACGTGGTCTGCTCCGCTGGGGCTATAAACTCCCTCTCATCCTGTATCGCCTCGATCTGGGTTGGTTGCTGGGGCATCGCTTTCTGCTGCTTGTTCATCGCGGGCGCGTGTCGGGCCAGATCCACCGTACGGTGCTTGAGGTTGTCGGCTACGATCCCTCCACGCGCGAGAGTAAGGTAGTCTCTGCCTATGGTGAACGCGCAGACTGGTATCGCAATATCCAGGCGCATCCTCCCATCGCGGTCCTGGCTGGCCGGGACAAGTATACGCCGCGGTTTCGTCTTCTCGACCCAGACGAGCGCCTTGTGGCGCTGACCGCCTATCAGCGGCGCTATTCGCGCGCGTTTGGCATGGTGATGCGCTTCCTGGGCCACGACTATGACGGCTCAGCGGCGGGACTGCGCGCGCTGGCGGACACGGTGGTGATGGTCGCCTTCAGCCCCATCGGGACTGCTTCTCCCACGTAATGCGCGGCGCGTGCGGGACGAACCGGCGACCGGCAAATCATGGTCTCTCGTCGCGCTCGATCAGCGCAACGGCATAGCATGCGATACCCTCGCCGCGCCCGGTAAATCCCAGCCCATCGGTCGTCTTGGCCTTCACGCTCACGACCTCCGGTGGCAGGCTCATCGCCTCGGCCAGCCGTGCGCGAATGGCAGGAATATGCGGCGTCATGCGTGGACGCTCGACGACAATCGTTGCGTCCACATTGCCGATGCGCCAGCCCTGCGCAGTGAGCAGGTCCAGGGTATAGGTCAGGAAGGCCATGCTTGCGGCGTCGCGCCAGCGTGGGTCACTGGAGGGGAAGTGCGTGCCAATATCCCCAAGGGCGGCGGCTCCCAGCAGGGCGTCCACCAGCGCATGCAGTAGCGCGTCGGCGTCTGAATGCCCTGCCAGTCCACGCTCGTGTGGGATCGTCACGCCGCCGATCACGAGCGGGCGTTGCGCTTCCGGAGCGGCGAAAGCATGGACATCGTAGCCGATGCCGACCCTGATCGCCTGTCCGCCCATGTACTCCTGCCTCGTCGCGCGAGTTTTCGGCTATCAACCCTGTGGCGTTGAACAGCCGATGTGCGTCGCGTAATAGTTGCCGGTCAGTTTGAGGTGCGCGACATAGGTGAGCGCCGTCGTCGGAGCGGCGTAGCATTCGCCGAAGTCCGAGCGTTCGACGAGCGCGCCCATCGCGATCTGGGGCTTGGGACTATTCTGCGCCCCGGTGATCGCTGGGGCGAAGCTCATGAACCAGCCGTTGGGTTTCGCCTGGCCAGATTCCGCCGTGCCCGTCTTGCCAGCGATCTGAATTGGAAAGTCCTTGAAACGGTAGTATGCGGTGCCGCTGGGCTGTGTCGTGGGGCCGAGCATCGCGATCTGCACAACGCTCAGATTATCTGCCGAGAGCGGCAGCTTGCCTACTGG
>DATAOM010000228.1:0-6840 GCA_036265775.1 Ktedonobacterales bacterium
CTGAAGATCGAGCGCCCCTCGTAGGTCTCGCGATCATAGAACTCGCCGCGTCCACCCTCGAACCGCCCGACCTGAGGCGCAAGCAGCCCGCGCGGCCCGCCTTGCGTGGTGCTGGCCCAGTAGATGCTCCACAGGCGCGTCTGCGGGTCGAAGAGGCGCAGGGTGAAGCCCACGATGCGGCGGGTAGGCGTCTCCAGCGTGACCTCGTCGACATGCCCCAGCCCGTCCAGTATCTTGGACGCCACCGAGACGCCTTTGAACTCTTCCCACTCATCGCATCCTACCAAAACCTGCTTTAGTTTTCGCTGCTTGCTGTCCCAGACGCCGATGAAGAAGTCGAAGTCGTTGCGTCCGTCATTTTGTGTCTCAACCTGCGTGTCAACATGCGCTAGTTCAGTCACGGCGATCCTCCTCATGAAGCGCTATTTCCCCACGCCACGGCGGCGTAGACGTGCGCTTCGTCTCTATGCTACGGTGATATGCGGACACGGATTATCCTGATAGCGCGAGTTTTGCTGAATCGCGGTGAAATAGGCAAAAGATGTACTACTCCACGTCGCGTGTGCTGGCGGTGCTCGATCTGTTGCAAAACCACGGGCGGATGCGCGGAGAGGAGATCGCGGCGCGGCTGGAGGTGGATGTGCGCACGGTGCGCCGCTACGCGCTGATCCTGCGCGAGCGTGGTATCCCAGTCGAGATGAAGCGCGGTCGTCATGGCGGCTACTCTCTGCCTGCGGGCTACCGGCAGCCACTCGCGCTGACGAAAGAGGAGGCGCTGGCGCTGACCTATGGCCTGCTGGGAGGCGGGCAGCAGGCGCTGGGGCTGGGTGAACGCGATACCGCGCGTACCCTCAGGAAAGTGACGCGTGTGCTGCCCTCGGCGACGCGCGATCTGATCGGCGCGCTCGACGGAGCGATGACATTCGCGACGCCACAATCGCCGAATGCGACTGGCGAAGCGCCAGAGCCGCTGGATACGGTCGTGCAAGCCATCCAGGCGCGCCATCGCCTGCATATCCGCTATCGCGCGCAGACCGGCGACCGCAGCGAGCGCGATGTGGACCCTTATCAGGTGGTGTATCGGGCGGGGCGCTGGTATCTCGTCGCCTATTGTCACCTGCGCGCCGACTTGCGCGTGTTCCGTCTCGACCACATCCAGCATGCGCGCACGCTGGACGAGACGTTTACACCACAGACTGTGGACGCGGTCGCCGCCGTCGAACGGGCCATCGCGCAGGCGCCGCGGCGCTGGGAGTTCGCTGTGCTGGCGGATGCGACGGTCGAGACGCTGCGCAGCCGCATGCCCGCCACGACGGCGACCCTCCACCCACAGGCGGATGGAACGACCCTATTACGCGGATACGCCGACGATCTCGACATCCTCGCCTGTACACTCGCCGGGCTGCGCTGCCCGCTGGTGATCCTGCGCCCGGATGAGTTGCGTGACGCTTTTCGCGCGCTCGCGGACCGCTTGCGCGCCATCGCCGACCATCCCGCGACAAGCACAGCAGACGAACGCAAGGAGAAAGTGCATGAACACCGCTAGACCCACAGCGCGCAGGCGCGTCTTGCTGACCGGGGCGGCGGGCGGGATCGGGCGAGGGTTTTTCCACGCGACGCGCAATCGTTATGCGTTTCGTCTCGCCGATCGCGTGGTGATCGCTGCTGAAACGCTGGAGGGGGATGAGCAGAATCATGAGGCGATCCAACTCGATATGGTCGAGCTTGACGCCTGTGAGCGAGCCTGCGAGCAGATCGACACGGTGGTTCACCTGGCCGCCGACGCCAATCCGGCTGCGCCGTTCTACGAGTCGCTGCTCGACAACAACATCAAGGCGACCTACAACATCTTCCGCGCCGCCAGGGATCAAGGATGCCGCCGCGTGATCTTCGCCAGCAGCGCCTGGGTGATGGGCGGCTATGCGCCCGATATGCAATTGGCTCCCGAAGCACCGATGCGGCCCGTCAACCTCTACGGTGTAAGCAAATGCTTCGGCGAAGCAGTTGCCGCCTGTTTTGCCCAGGCGGAGGGCCTTTCCAGTATCGTCGTCCGCATCGGCGCCTACGACGGTGGCAGCGCGCAGAACTGGCTGCGTGCGGCGCCCAATGTGCGCGAGCTCGCCACTTATGTCAGCGCGCGCGACTTGCATCAGCTTCTGGTACGCTGCATCGAGGCGCCCGATATCGGATTCGCCGTCGTCCACGGTCTCTCCGAGAATCGCTTCAAGCGCCTGGACCTCACATCAACCCGTGATCTCTTGGGCTACGCGCCGCAGGATGACGCATTCGCCATCTTCAGCGAGACGCTAGACGAATGGCTACGAGACTGAACTGATGCGGCGCGCTTCGACGGGTATGGTAGACTCGTGGCAAGAGCATGCTGGCGTTTTGCCTTTCCTCTTGATTCCGCCAGCGCCGCAGACTGGAAGGGACGCGCTATGTCGCTTGTCGGTCAGATAATTAACTGGAGCTTCTGGATTGGCATGCTGCTGCTGTTACCCCTGACCGCCGCCTCGCTCTGGCTGTGGGGTGGCGCTAGGCGCGCTGCGCTCGGACATTTCATGGCAGGCGCGCTGTTCCTGGTGAGCGGAGCGGTCTTCTATTTTGTCCGGGTGGTCAACGTTTTCGCGCGCATGGATAACGCCTACCTCTACAATGACATCTTCGGCCTCTACTTCATGTTTCTCGGCGTGATCCTGCTGGCTGGCGCACTTGTCGGCTATGGCGTCCCTCCGTGGCTGGCGGCGTTGCTCTGCGTCGTGAGCCTCGTGTTGGGCCGCATTGGTGTGTTCTGGCTGTGGATCGCAAGCGCCGTGTTTGCCCCCACTTATGTTGACTGGCTCACCTGTTGACTGGCTCACCAAGGTCGTCCCCGATGAGGGAGTCCTGCTCAACGCCGTGATCCTGCTGGGCGGCGTCCTCCTCTTTGTGATGGCGCGTGGCTATTTCCTCGAAGCCCTCATCGCGGTCACCCTCGTATCCTTGGGGTTCGCTCTGATCTGGCGGATCGTCGGTTTGACCATGCGGGATTTTACTCCCGTCACGATCGTCGCCGATGAGTACTTCTACAAGCCACCCTACCTCGACCTTGGCCCGCTCTTCGTCTGCGTCATGCTCGCAGCCATCTTCTTCTTCGCCGGGCGCTTCATCCAGGGTCGTCTGCGCCAACCAACGCCTCCCGCCATCGCTGCGGCTATCTCGCCTGACTAGGGCATGACCGTGGCGACCAGATTGCGCGCCAAATCCGTATCATCTGTTGAGACTGGATTCATCACGGCTGGCGCGATCTGCGCGTACCCGGTACAACGAGTAGTGAGCATACAGCAATGGCGTTTGCGGACCTGCGCGAGTTTCTCGCGCTGCTGGAAAAGCGCGGACAGTTGCAGCGCATCAGCGCGCCCGTCTCCTGCGAACTGGAGATCACCGAGATCGCCGACCGCGTGGTCAAGGCGGGCGGCCCGGCGCTGCTCTTCGAGAACGTACGCGGCTACGACATCCCGGTCGTCATCAACCTCTTCGGCAGCGAGGAGCGCATGTCGTGGGCGCTGGGCGTCGAGAACCTCAACGAGCTGGGCGACCGCATCAAGAAGTGGCTCGACCTCGTGCAGAACCGCCCGCCCGACGGCCTGATGGAGAAGATCAAGCTCGTCCCCGAACTCGCAGAGATCGCGCGCATCGGCCCGCATACTGTCAGTTCCGCCCCCTGCCAGGAGGTCGTGCTGACCGAGAACTTCTCCGTAGAGAAGCTGCCGATCCTGCGCTGCTGGCCCGGCGACGGTGGGCGCTACCTCACGCTGACGATGTGCCACTCGAAGGACCCCGAGACCGGCAAGCGCAACATCGGCATGTACCGCGTCCAGGTCTACGACGAGAAGACAGTTGGCATGCACTGGCAGATCCACAAGGGCGGCGCCGCGCACTTCCGCGATGCGTCTCGTGTGGGCGGCAAGGCCAAGCGCATGGAGGTCGCAGTCGTCATCGGCGCGGACCCTGCGAGCATCTACGCCGCCAGCGCGCCACTGCCGCCCGGCATAGACGAACTGCTCTTTTCGGGCTTCCTGCGCCGCAAGCCAGTGGATGTGGTCCAGTGCAAGACGGTGGATGTGAAGGTTCCCGCCAACGCCGAGATTGTGCTGGAGGGCTACGTGGACACCGACGAGCTGCGCCCGGAGGGGCCGTTCGGCGACCATACCGGCCACTACACGCCGCTCGAGCCGTACCCCGTCATGCACATCACCGCGATCACCCACCGGCGCAACCCGATCTACGCGACGACCATCGTGGGCAAGCCGCCGATGGAGGACGCCTACCTCGGCAAGGCGACGGAGCGCTTCTTCCTCAACCTGTTGCGCGTCGTGTTACCCGAGATCGTAGACATCAATATGCCGGTCGAGGGCGGCTTCCACAACGTCGTCGTCGTCTCGATTCGCAAGCGCTATCCGGGGCAGGCGAAGAAGGTGATGGCGGGCATCTGGGGCATGATGCTGATGATGCTCTCGAAGTTCATCATCGTCGTGGACGAGAGCGTGGACGTGCAGAACCTGCATGAGGTGCTCTTCCGCGTCGGCAACAACGTGGACCCCAAGCGCGACACGCTGCTGGTGGATGGCCCGGTGGACGCCCTCGACCACTCCTCGCCGTATGAGAAGTATGGCTGGAAGATGGGGCTGGACGCGACGGCCAAATTCCCCGAGGAGGGCCACCCGCGTCCGTGGCCGCCAGATATCGAGATGACGCCGGAGATGAAGGCGCTGGTGACGCAGCGTTGGGCCGAGTATGGCATCAAGCTATAGGTGAATTCCATGATCGAGGCCAAGCCGAGACAAGATCATCAGGCAAGTGACATGTCCGCTGGTCAGGACATGCGCCAGCGCTATCTGCGCGATGGCGCGTTCCTGGGGGGCGTCGCGCTGGCCTGCCTGCTCGTCGCGCTGATCCTGACGCAGATTGGCTCGGCTCCCCCACGCAAGACTGTCACAGCGACGCCAACCGCGGCTACAGGTATCGCACAGACTGCGAAGGTGCGCCAATACCCGGTCGCCGCCGACGCGGGACTGATGCAGCCCTCGGTGGATGCCGACGGCAACGTCTGGGTCGGCGAGATGGGCACGAACCACCTCACGCGCATCGACGCCGGCAGCGGCGCCGTGAAATCGTGGACGCCGCCGAACGGACAGTACAACATCATGGCCACCGCGCCAGACCAGCAGGGCAATATCTGGTTCACCGAGCAGGCCGCCAACTACATCGGGCGCTTCGACCCGCGCACGGAGAAGTTCACGACGTACCCACTCGGCTCCGAGAACGGCCATGGCATGGGGCCGCAGGACCTGCGCTTCGATACGAATGGCCAGTTGTGGTTCACGCTGCTGAGCGGCGGGAGCATCGGGCGGCTCGACCCCGCGACCGGCGACATCCAGACGTGGGCGGTTCCCGCGCCACGCGACGGCGTCAAGTCGTACCCGTTCGCGCTGGCGATCACGCCGGATAACCAGATCTGGTTCGGCATGCTGAGTGGCGGCGCCGTTGGCAAGCTCGACCCCGCCACGGGCAAGGTCACGTTCGCGCGCCTCGCCGACGACAAGGCCGCGATCTTTTCGATGGCAAGCGACGACGCCGGGAATCTCTGGTTCACCGAGATGCAGGCAGGGAAGCTGGGGCGCGTGGATGGCAAGACCGGACAGGTCAGCGAGATTGACGTGCCGAAGACGCTCGGCAATCCCTCGACGCTTTACGCCGTCGCCACCGCGAGCAACGGCGACGTCTGGTTCGCCAGCGCCGGGGCCAACGCGCTGATCCGCTACACACCGCAGTCGCAGGCGTTCCGCTTCTTCGTGCTGCCGACGCCCGCCAGTGTCCCCTATGGCGTTGCCTTCGATTCCGCCGGCAAGCTCTGGTTCAGCGCTGACGGGCAACCCGCAAACTACATCGGCGTCCTCTCGCCATCACTGCAAAGCTGAGAGACCTCTCCCCCAGCCCCTCTCCTAAAAGGGAGGGGAGCCAGATTCGCGGCAACCAGCCTCGCCGGTGGGGTTCCCTCAGAGGGAAGGAGGCCAGGGGTTAGGTTCTCCGATTCTGTCGACCAGCGTGACAGTGTTACTCGCTTAGCCGCGAGCCGTCTCAGGTCTTGGAGCCGTTTCGTCTCCCGGAAAGGATTCTGATGGCCGCGTTCCTGGCCTCGCTGCGCCTGTTCCTCACGAGTCTCTGGTCGCGCCTGCGCGCGCTGCTGACACAGCCGCGTGGACGGGTGGGCGCGATCATCGCGGCGATCCTGCTGCTGGGAATGTGCGTGGGGCTGCTGGCGCTCAACCAGCGCGCGCCACGGCAAGACGATCCACTGGTTGCGAACGCGGCAAATCAGGCGCTCGCCGCAACAGCCACACTCGACGCCACCGCGACCAACACGCTCGCGCCAACGAATACTGCCAAGCCGCGTCCCACGACCAAGCCGGTCGTCGCGCCGAAGCCGCCACCAATCCCAACCAAGCCGCCACAGCCCACCGCGACGACGGCTCCCGCAGGCTCTCCCACTGCGACCGCGACGCCCTGCGGTCCGAACGCCTATCTGGGCAATAATCCAAGCCAGGCGCAGATACGCGCCGCGCTGCAGAGCGCCGCCAGCGCCTATGGCCTGCCGGTGAACCTGCTCTACGCCGTCGCCTGGCAGGAGAGCAAGTGGCATCAGGATGTCTACTCCTGCGACGGCGGCATCGGGCTTATGCAGATCCAGTATTACACGGCGCCGTGGCTCAACCAGCAGAGCGTCTCCGTTTGCGGGCTGGGCGCGACAAATTACGACGCGCAGACGCTGCAAGGTAACGCCAACCTCGGCGCGAAGTT
>DATAOM010000229.1:0-15617 GCA_036265775.1 Ktedonobacterales bacterium
AAAGCCCAAGCGCGCTAAGTCCGCCACCACGCGCTGAGGCTAACGCGCGATTCGATATCCCGATTCGATATCCATCGTAGAGAGCGCTCCATGTGGAGCGCTCTTTGTCGTTTATTGCCAGCGCGAAGCAGCAGAGATTCCCACCGGCAGTTCTTTATAGAATAGCCCTTTGGCGTGGCACTTCTTGGGGATGCTTTTGACGCTTTCGCCGCCAGCCGCCTATACTCCAAGCCACCTGCGCGGCTTCCTCGCTCTGTGCGCGGGCAGGCGCGAAGGAACGCGAACGATAGGTCAGGCAGGAGAGATCGAGCATGGCGGTTTTCAGGCGTGGGCGCGCGACCAACAGCCCCAATGGCGCTACGGACTCCGTGCGCGACGCGGAGATCGTGACAGGGAGCATTCCGGGGCCAGAACGCAGCGGACTCACCCCCGTCGCCGAATGGCCAGAGGCGCTCGCCAGCCTGCAAGGAATCGCTGGCGCCGAGCGGGTTCCCACCGGGCCGGTCTCGCCCCTCTTCGCCGGTGTCTGCCGATACTACCACGACTGCTTCTCCGCCGACTCACGTGGTGGCGTCCTCAACAACGTCCTCGACAAGAACCAGGCCGAGTACCTCGTCTTCGCCGATGGCGACGAGGCGCTCATCACCGGCGTCGGTTACCGTATGGAAGTCCCGCTGAGCCTAGGCGTCACCGCGCAGAACGCCGCCGACGTTAACCGCCGCGAGAAGTTTTTGATCTACGGCTCGATCTTCCTCGTCGGGCGCGGCCCCAACGTCGGGCGCAAGAAGGGCGATCTCTACTGCGCGCCGCTGCTCTTCTGGCCCGCGCGTATCGAACAGGAAGGCTCCCGCGCGTTCCTCAGCATCGATCTGGAGGAGCAGCACATCAACTTTCCGCTGCTCGCCTCGCTGATTGATTCCGACAGCGAGGAGCAGGCGCAGGCCTACGCCGAGGCGATCCTGAGCCAGGTTCCCACCGCCCCCTTCGACGTGAACGTCATCCGCGAGTTCGCCGCCGTCGTCGCCGAGTTGATCCCCGACCTGCGCACCGACGACCTGCAGGCCTTCCCAGAGTTGCAGACTGAGGACGCGCTGCGCGACTTGATCGAGCACGATAGCCCGGTGCAGTTGCTCTGCGCCTCCGCGATGGCGCTGGTACGGCGTCCCACCGAGGCACGCGGCGTCCTCACAGAGTTGCAGGTGATGGCAGGGCGCGGCGAGATGTCCACGCCGCTGGCCGCGATCTTCGACAACATCGCCCGCGCCAAGCCAGGAACGCCTGCCTCCGCCTCGCGCCCGCTCAGCGGGACCGCGAACGCGCCGAACCGCCCAATCCTCGCGGGAGCCGAGCTGACCAGCGCGCAGACGCGAGTCCTGCGCCAGGCCGAGCGCCGCCCGCTAACGCTGGTGATCGGCCCGCCGGGGACCGGCAAGTCCTTCACCATCGCGCAGATCATCCTCGACGCCGTCGCACGCGGCCAGACGGTGCTGCTCTCCTCGAAGATGAACAAGGCGGTGGATGTCGTCGTGGAAAAACTCACGCCGCACCTCGGCGGGCTGACGGTCATCCTGCGCGGCGGCGACCGGCGCTACCGCGACGAGCTGAAGAAGTTCCTCGACAACCTCTTCGACGGCACCGGCGCCCCCGCCAAGCCACGCGCGGGCGAGATCGAGATGCTGGAGGAGCGGCTGCGCGCTGCGGATGCCGAGCTGGCCGAACTCACGAGCGAGATCCGCGAGATCCTTGAGCGCGAGGGACGCTGGACGCAGTACGTCGCCGAGTTCGCCGCGATTCAGACGCCAGCTTACGATGAGGAGGCCGCCGCCAGCCTGGGGCCGGATGCGCTGCAATCCGCCCGCGACGAGTTGCGCAAGCTGGATGGAGGCAAGTCCTCGCTCTTCGGCTGGAGTCGCGGCAAGCGCCGTGACCAGCTCCTTGGCGACCTCGCGGAACAGCTCAAACTGGATGACGCCGCACTGGCGCATCTAGACGAGATCGCTGAGCGCGAGACGGCGCGCGCGAATTTGCTTGACATCGAGGACGCGCTCGCCGACCATGACGACTTGAACGTCCTCTTCACCCGCCACGCGCGACTGCGCGCGGATCGTGGCGCACTGGTGGGTGAACTGCTGGGCCTGCGGCGGCGCGACGCCCTGGCCGAGGCGTTGCGGCTCAACCGGCGCACGCTCGCGCTCTTCAAGACGGCGCTGGAGGCGCGTAGCACCGCCGAGCAGGACAAGATCTTCGCCGAACTTGACTTCGCCGCGCTGCTCGGCGCCTTCCCAATCTGGGCGACGACGAATCCGCACGCCGCTGAGATCATGCCGCTGGCGCACGAGATGTTCGACCTCGTCATCATCGACGAGGCCTCGCAGTGCGACGTAGCCAGCGCGCTGCCGCTGCTCTACCGCGCCAAGCGCGCCATCGTCTGCGGCGATCCCAAGCAGTTGCGCCATCTCTCGTGGCTGCGCGAGGACCGCCAGGCGGCGCTCGCCTCGCAGCACGGCCTCTCGGCCAGCCAGCGCTCGCAGTGGAACTACCGCACGCACAGCCTGCTGGACGTGGTGAACGGCGCGCTGCCCTCGCAGGACGACGTGGTGCTGCTCGACGAGCACTATCGCAGCCTGCCGCAGATCATCGAGTTCAGCAACCGTCGCTTCTACGGCGGCGCCTTCCGCGTGATGACGCGCCGGCCCGATACGATCGGCGCGCGCAGCGTTGAGTTGCGCAAGATCAACGGCACGCGCAATAAGCACGGCTACAACGTCGAGGAAGCCGACGCGATCCTCAAGGAGATCGAGAAGATCGCCAAGGCGCAGGCCAAGAAGCCCGCCAACGAGCGCTCCAGCATTGGCGTGCTCTCGCCCTATCGCGATCAGGTGAACTATCTGAATCGCACGCTGGCGGCGAAGCTCAAGTCGAAGACGCTGCAGGACCACGACATCATTTGCGGGACGGCGCACACCTTCCAGGGCGACGAGCGCGACGTGATGCTCATCAGCTTCTGCGCCGACCCGTCCTCGCACCGCAGCACAGTGACATTCCTCAACAACGACAACCTTTTCAACGTCGCGGTGACGCGCGCGCGCCGCCGCCAGGTGATCTTCACCGGGCTCGACCCGCGCAACCTACCAGTCGAGCACCTGCTGCGCGAGTACCTGACTTACGCCGCCGACTGCCTGGAGCCGGACGATCCCGCGCCCGACCCCAACGCCGGGACGACGTATTCGCGCGCACTCGGTTCGGCGCTACGCGCCCATGGCGGCTATACGACCTGGCTGGACTATCCTGTCGCTGGCCTGAAGATCGATGTCGTCGCGCAGCACGGCGCACAGGCGCTGGCGATTGCGGCGGACGGCGACCCAGAGGCGTCCACGACGCCAGACGGTGGCTCGCTGGAGCGCGTCGGCGCAGAGGCGATCCTGGAGCGCGCGGGCTGGCGCGTCTACCGGCTGCCGTATCGCCGCTGGCAGCGCGAGCGCGAGCAGAGTCTGGCCGAGATCGACGCGCTGCTGGGCGGCGGCGGCGAAGAGGATGAGACCGACGCGACCTCGACATAGAGTCCGCATGGACTTCATTTCGAGCGTGGAGGAATTCTACGGTGACAATAGGCGCCTCAGCGCAGGAGGAAACCGATGGAGCGCGTGACGGGAATCGGCGGGGTCTTCTTTCGGGCGCGCGACCCGGAGGCCTTGAAGGCGTGGTATCAGCAGCATCTAGGCATGTTTCAGGGTGAGGAGGGCAATGAGGATGAGCCCTGGTTGCAGGAGGCGGGTCCCACCGCCTTCCAGCCATTCCCGGCAGACACCGAGTACTTTGAACGGCCAGAGCAGATGTGGATGCTCAACCTGCGCGTTCGTGATCTCGACGCGATGGTGGCGCAACTGCGCGCCGCCGGGATCGAGGTGACAGTGGACCCAGAGAACTATCCCTTTGGCCGCTTCGCCCGCACGCATGATCCAGAGGGCAATCCCATCGAACTCTGGCAGCCACTGGAGGACGCCGACGCGACCTCTGCGTAGCTTCTGCACAGGCGATGGCAGTTCATGCCGGAGATGGTAGACTGAGGCATATTATTCGTCAGCCATCTTATCAGGAGCCATCCCATGAGCCACGTAATTGAACTATCCGACCGCGCCTATGAGATCCTCTCGGCGTTCGCGCGCCAGCGTGGACAATCACTGGAGGAGTTACTCGAAGCCCTGGCGACACAACGAGTGGCAGAGCGCGATTCCGTAACCGATCCGCGCTATGAGACCTTTGAGGAGTTCTTTCAAGGGCTTGGTATGTCTCCCGATGAGATCAAGGCTGCGCAGGAGAGCGCCGAGTCCGATGCCGACGTTTGATAAACTACCGGAGTTCCTGCGGACTGGGCAACGCTAACTGACGCGCAGAAACGCCAGTTCATGAATGCAGTGGCGAAGATCATCGCTGATCTCAAGCGTGGGCAGGGATTTCGCGCCGGGCTACGCATCAAAGGTGTGCAGGGACATACAGGTGTCAAGGTGTGCAGGGACATACAGGTGTCTTCGAGATGACCTGGGCCGACGATGGACGGGCGACGTTTAGCTATGGGACTTCTTCTGTTCCCGGTGAACCGCATATCATCTGGCGGCGTGTCGGCTCGCACGACATCCTGCAGAACCCGTGAAGCTGTGGCGCTCGATCTGCTATGATTTGTCGCAGAGAAATCAGTCCCCTACCTAAACTAGATGGACGCGCTCACATGGCAGACGAAGAGACCAACTCACCCGTTCCCGCAGTCGGCGAGGTCGCGCCAGACTTCACCCTCCCCTCCACCGATGGCACGCCGGTCACGCTCTCGGCGCTGCGCGGCAAGCCCGTCATCCTCTACTTCTACCCCAAGGACGATACCCCCGGCTGCACCATCGAGGCGTGCAACTTCCGCGACGCCTGGCATGAGATCCAGCGAGAGGGTGTCGTCGTGCTCGGCGTCAGTCGTGACTCGGTGAAATCGCACCAGCAGTTCGCCGAGAAGTTTGGCTTGCTCTTCCCGTTGCTGGCCGACGAGGACGGAACGGTGGTCCGCCGCTACGGACAGTGGGTCGAGAAGAATATGATGGGCAACACCTACATGGGCGTTGCGCGCACGACGTTCTATATCCGCCCCGACGGAACCATCGGCCACGTCTGGGAGAAGGTCAAGCCCGATGGTCACGCCGAGGAGACGCTCGCCGTCGTTCGCGCCGACGCCGCCCACTCTGCCTAAGCCCTGCGCTGGCGCAGCGTTAGCGTTGCTGTAGCCAGTCGAGGAGCGTGCGCGCCAGCCACTCTGGATGTGAGTTCTGCACGTCGTGTCCAGCGCCTTCCGCGACCCGTGTCTCGGCGTGCGGGATGCGCGCGGCTGACTCTTCGACGAGCGTGGGCGAGGCAAACATGTCGTGTTCGCCGGTAATAAGCAGCACAGGGCAGGCGATCTTGTCCGCTTTCGCTCTGGCAAGCTTGCCTTGCTTCTCTCCGTCGATGATCTCGTTCAACGCCTTCACATGGTTCTGTGTCATCGCGCGGGCATTGGCCTTGCCATAGCGACCAACCAGGAAGTCGCGGTATCCCTGGAGCGGCGGAATGGGATGATCCACGAGGTTGTACATGACCTGGCGGAGGCTGCCGTCGGGATCGTTCATTTGGCCCGCTGCGCCCCATGTGACGAGCGAGCGCGCAAGATCAGGCGCGAGCGTGGCCATGAAGAGTGCGACCTCTCCACCGTCGCTGAAGCCAATCAGATGAGTAGACCCTGTCCTCAACTCGCGCAGCAAAGCGGCGCACGAGGCGGCGTCGTCCTCATAGTAGCTGGCTGTGTAGGCGCGGGGCTGTGGCTGCGAACGTCCGGAGCCGGGC
Source organism: Ktedonobacterales bacterium (assembly GCA_036265775.1). GTDB lineage: Bacteria > Chloroflexota > Ktedonobacteria > Ktedonobacterales > JADMIN01 > DASWAC01. Next base: position 5,860 of record DATAOM010000229.1, read on the forward strand.
AGATCAGCCACGATTACCTTGTACCTGGTGGCCAGGGCATCTCGTAGCGCCGCAAGATCGTCTCCGCTCTGCGAGAATCCTGGCAGCAGCAGGAGCGGCTCTCCTCTGCCATACGCTTCATAAAAGATGCGCGAATCGCCGTGCTCGAACCATGACATCGTGAACCTCCTCGTATACCCCTTGATACACCACTTCTGTGCGCCGCCAGTGATTCTCACCGCTGGATCGCCGCATGCTGTGTATGCGCCCTCGTCATCGAGGTCGCGCCTCCCTCACATCGAGGGTATGCTAGAATCGGAGCGTGTACCAGTTCATAGAGTGAACCGGTCGTCGAACGGTGGAGGCGCGACTCATGTCGAAATATGGTCAATATTGCCCGGTGGCAAAGTCGCTAGAGATCCTGGGAGACCGCTGGACCTTACTCATCGTGCGCGACATGCTGACTGGCACGACTCACTTCAATGATCTGGAACGTGGTCTACCTGGCATCTCACGGGCGCTGCTCGCGAGCAGGCTGAAGCTCCTGCAACGCGCGGGAATCATCGAAAAACGCCTGAACAGCGGCGGACGCAGTACGACGAGCTATCAGTTGACGCTGGCAGGCCAGCAGCTCTTTCCCGTCATCAATTCCTTTTGGACGTGGGGCGAAACTTGGGCATTTGGCGACCCAACACCCGAAGAGCTCAATCCTGTCCTGCTGATGTGGTGGCTGCGCAGCCGCGCCGAGCGCGATCTGCTACCCGAAAAGCGCGTCGTCGCACAGTTCGACTTCCATGGCGCGGCAGAAGTCTCGTTCTGGCTGCTCCTGAGCAGAGATGATGTGACCCTGTGCCTGACCGACCCCGGCTATGAAGTGAACCTATTGGTCACGGCGGATCTGGCAACCCTGTTTCGCGTCTGGGGCAGACGCATAAACTACCGTGAGGCGCTTGCCCGTCCTGGACTTTCAGTTGTGGGCGTTCCAAGCCTCGTGCGCGCCTTTCCGCGCTGGTTTGGATGGGGCGCCAAAGCCTCGCCTGCCGAAGTAGGCGCCATGTCAGCGTCGTGAGTCATCGCGCCTGACGACATAAGACGACATAACACATAGCCATACTGTCGTTGCCTGCCGGTTCAGCTTGTCTCTTACTGCGCCCGCTGGTATCATGGCGTAGCTTCCTACACAAGCGGCCAGGGACGAGCCGCCACCGGCTGAAGGAGAAGGCAGAGGCGAACGCATGGCGGTAACACTCTTCGTCAGCCATGCGCCCGCCGACGACGCATTTGCCCAGGCGCTGACCCAGGCGCTCATCGAAGCTGGTGTCGACGCGCGCGCAGAGACCTTCGGCCCCGATCAGCAAACGCCACGCGACGAGCATGAGATCATCCTTCGCGACTGTATGGTCTTTCTGCCGGTGCTCTCGCGCGCTGCGCTCTCCTCACCCCGCGCCCGAGCCGAGGCGCGCCACTTTTACGACGCCTACCATGACGAGTTCGGGCGCTTCATCCTCCCTGTCCTGATCGAGCCGCTGGATCTGGAAGAGCTCTGGCCCTTCCTGCAGGAGTATCAGCGCATCGAGGGGCCGCCCGACGAGAACTGGTCCGCAGACGCGCTCATCGCGGGCGTCTTGCAATGGGTAACGCTGGTCATCCCGGCGCGGGCACGCACGCCAAGCGGGAACCTGCGCCAGACCGGTGGCCCTGTCCTGTTCCAGGGCTATCCGCGCCAGACCGGAGCGCCTGTTAGCCGCGCGGGCATGGGGCTCACGACGCGCCCGCTTGGGGAGGCGCTGATCGCGGTTCCGTCTGACCGCGCGCTCCAGACCGTCTCGCGCGGGCGTAGCGCGCTTACCATCGCGCTGCTCGTATCGTCACTTGTGATCGCTTTTGGTGGTTTGTCGGTTGCGGCGCTGCTTCTGCGTGGGCAGGCCGCTCAGCCCGCTGCGATCTTGCGGCCATTGGCGACGGCGACGGCTAGCGCCACCGCGATCGCAATGGCCACAGCGACCTCGACGCCCGCGCCTACGGCTACCACCGCGCGTAAGAAAACGGCGCCTACCGCAACACCAACAGCGCTCCCAACTGTCCTCGCCACGTTCGTGGGCGTTGATGCGAACACGCAGGGAACATGGCATGGCGCCTATGGCGCGCAAGGCTACCTCATCGCGCCTGCTACTGGAAACTATCCATACAGCAGCATTCCTGGTTATGCGCTCGTCAACATAAGCGGCGCCGCTACCTATATCTGGACAGGGTCAACTACCGGGGCGCAGGCGCTGCAAAAGCCTGGCGCAAGCGATCGTATCGCCGCATGCTGGTACTCCGGTGGCGCATTCACGATTGATCTGGGCATCACGGATGGGCAAACGCACCGGATCGCCTTCTATTTCCTCGATTGGGACTTCTATGGTTCCCCCACCGGGCGAGTCGAACGTGTGGACGCGCAGGACGCCACGACCGGCGCGACGCTCGATTCGCGCTCATTGGGCCAGGGCAACGGCGATTCTAATCCCAAAGATCAGTTTACAAGCGGAAAGTATCTGATCTGGAATGTGCGCGGTCATGTGCGCTTCACGATCACGAATCTCAATACGACCTCCAACGCGGTGCTCAGTGGCGTCTTCTTCGGCTGAGGTCCAACTTGTGGCGAACGTCTATACTGGCTATGGACTGGCTGTGATGGGATGGAATGCCTCGTGTTAGGAGAGTGGTCATGTCGAAGATCAGACACGCCCTCGCGCTCAGCGCGCTTCTCTCCGTTCTCATCCTGCTGCTCTCGGGCTGTATGAGTGTCGAGCGCCAATTCCAGTTGAATGGGGATGGCTCAGGGAGTTACACCTTGACACTGGGCTTCCGCGAGCCAGCCACTGGCGATCCCGACAGCGTCTCGGAAAGAGCCACCGTCCCGCTCAATGCTTTCGCCGATCATATCCACGCGACAGGCGGCTCGACAACACGCTATGAAGACCAGGGATACGCCTACTGGACCTTCACCCGTCCGTTTACCTCAGTCGAAGAAGCCAACACCTTCCTGCAGGAAGATCCACGCCAGTACGATCCCAACCACCCGCCTGTGCTCTACCACGACTCGCTACATGTCACACGCGAGACACAGCTTCTCTCCACCGTCTTTCACGTCAAAGGGACCATCAGCCTGGCCGATCTCCTCGACAACGCGCAGGCCTGGAGCGACGCCACCGAGCGCCTGACCATTACGATGCCCGAAGGCATCATCTCCGCCACCGGCGGCGCGCGGCAGGGCGAGAGCGTCACCTACACGATTCACTACAACGAGTCAGCGCAGATCGATGTGGTTGGGAAGGTTAGTAACTCGCAGAATACGCTTGGGCTAGCGCCGCTCCTCATTGGCGGCGTGTGCGGCGTCCTTGCGCTGGCCCTACTCGTGGTGGGCATCCGGCTGCTGCGCCGACCAGCGCCCAGGTAGATTGCGATGCTTCGTGACTTGTCATCTCTTCCGTGCTCGCGTCATAGTTGAGGGAGAAAGTATTTCTATCTAGAAAAGCGCGACGGTTGAATCACCAGGATCATGTGCGCCTCCTGCGCGATGGCATGCCTATACCCGGAGGCGTCTGGGCCGATTTTGGCTCCGGCGACGGCGCATTTACCCTGGCGCTTGCTGACCTGCTCGGCCCCGGCGCGCAAATCTGCTCGGTAGACCGCGAAGCGCACTCACTGGAGCGGCAGGAGATCAGCATGGCGCTTCAGTTCCCCGAAACGCAGGTGACCTATCTGGCCGCCGACTACACGCGCCCGCTCGAACTGCCGCCGCTAGATGGAATCGTCATGGCCAACAGCCTGCACTTCCAGCGCGCCAAAGAAGGCGTCCTGGCGCTTGTGCGCGAGTATCTCAAGCCAGGTGGACGTCTGCTGCTGGTGGAGTACAACGCTGACCACGGGAACATGTGGGTTCCCTATCCCCTCTCCTACCCCACTTGGGAAAAGCTTGCCAGCGCAAGCGGCTTCGTCCAGACGCGGCTGCTCGCCACCACGCCAAGCCGCTTCCTGCGCGAGATCTACTGCGCCGAAAGCTTGAAGCCAACTGAGTAACTGACGCATGTACGCCGCGTCAGCGCTAGCTGCTCCAGGCGGCGCTCAGGCAATCTGTGCTCTACCTTTTCATGTGGCCGATCTGGAGCGCGTACAGCACTAGCGCGCCCTGCCCTCATTCTTGACATTGCATGACAATCAGATGTAAAATGTGACTCGCGAGTCAAAATTTAGAACAATACGTCAACCTATGGCTTGCGTGTTTCGTATGTGACAGTGAAGTCAGTACGAATCGCAATTGGTTTAAGAAGGAGGGGGCTTCAGATGTCAATCGCGGACGGCCCCAGATCACTGAAGGATAGGCAGCGTGAGGAGCGCGAGCGCCTGATCCTGGAGGCGGCGGAAGAGTTACTCGCGGAGAAGGGTTATCACGAGATGTCCATTGACGAGATCGCCGCGCGTGTTGGCGTCTCGAAGGGCACCGTCTACCTGCACTTCTCCAGTAAAGAGGAGTTGGTCCTGGCCTATCTTGGCCGCGGCATGCGGCGCTTCATGCAGGAGGCGACGGATGCGCTCAATGCGTCAACATCGCCAAGCGCCAGGCTGCGCGCGCTAATGGAGTTGTTCTACGCAGGAGTCTTCAAGGGTCGCAACAACCTCTTCACGGCGATCTATGAGAATCCAGAGTTGCGCAACCGGCTGCTGGACAGGAAGCGCGAATTCCATGGGCAGTGGGATGCGCTCTCGGAGCGCGTCAGCCAGGTCTTCGACGAGGGCAAGGCGCGGGGCGAGTTCGACACCACGATTCCCACGCCAGTGCTGGTGAGCCTGTTCTGGAGCTTCGCCAGTCCGCGAACGTACGAACGGCTGGTCGAGCAGGAGCAGATGCCAATGGACGAGATGGTGAACTATCTCAGCAGGTTTTTCTTTAAAGGGCTTGCGGCAGATCAGTCGCAGGAAAGGATCGTAGGATGAGTATGATGGAGGGCGCGCCCGCTGTGGGGGCCGCGCAAGGCGCCGGCGATATCGTGGATGGGCCACGCTTCTCGCGGCGCGTCACCCTGCTGACGATGCTGAGCGTGCTGCTGGTGATGCTGCTCGCCTCGCTTGATCAGACGATTGTCGGCACGGCGATGCCGCGCATCGTCGCCGATCTACATGGGTTCGACAAATACACCTGGGTCACGACGGCGTACCTGCTGACCTCGACGGTCATGATTCCAATCTATGGCAAGCTTTCAGATATGTTTGGGCGCAAGCCAATCCTGGTCTTTGCCCTCTCGGTCTTCTTGATCGGCTCGCTCCTCTGCGGCACTTCGCAGAGCATGGAGCAGTTGATCTTCTTCCGCGCGTTCCAGGGTATCGGCGCAGGTGGCCTGATGTCCACGGCCATCGCTATCGTGGGCGACCTCTTCACACCACGTGAGCGCGCCAAGTGGCAAGGCGTGATCGGCGGCGTCTTCGGCGTCGCGTTCATCATCGGCCCGACGGTCGGTGGGTGGATCACCGATAACTCGTCGTGGCGCTGGGTCTTCTACGTCAACCTGCCGCTTGGCATCATCGCGCTGCTCGTGCTGATCTTCCTGATGCCGACGCTGCGCCAGCCGAGCGGAAGGGCACGCATTGACTATATCGGCGCGACGCTGCTAATCGCTGGCACGGTTCCGCTGCTGCTTGGCTTTAGCTGGGCTGGCACGACGTATGACTGGGTGTCCCCGCAGGTGATCGGCATGCTGGTGGTGGCGGCCGCCGGATGGATCGCTTTCATTCTTTACGAGTTGCGCCTGGAACGCAAGGGTGGGCAGCCGATCATCGAGCCGACGCTCTTCAAGAACAACACCTTCGCCGTCTCGACGATGGTAACGGTAATCACCGGCGTGGCGCTCTTCGGCAGCATTTTCTACATCCCGCTCTTCGTGCAGGGCGTCATCGGCTCCACGGCGACGAGCAGCGGCGTGATTGTGACGCCATTGATGCTGACGGCGATCATCATGAGCGTGTTGTCGGGTCAGATCGTGGCGCGCACGGGGCGCTACAAGATCCTGGCGATCACCGGCGCGTGCATCAGCCTGATTGGTGGACTGCTGCTGCTGCGGCTGGATGTCAACTCGACGAACAACGATGTCGTCCTGGCGATGATCGTGCTCGGCCTGGGTATGGGCACTGGCATGTCGCTCTACAACTTGCTGGTGCAGAATGCGCTGCCCACCAAGATCGGACAGGCGACAGGCGGGCTGATGTTCTTCCGCCAGATCGGGAGCACGGTGGGACTGGCGGCGATGGGCGCGGTGATGAACTCGATCTATCCCGACGCCTTCAAGAATGCGCTGCCGGATTCGGTCAAGGCGGTCATTCCGCCTGCGGCGCTCAACCAGTTCAACAACCCGCAGATCCTGCTCTCGCCAGATGCGCAGGAGCAGTTGCGCCAGTCGTTCGGCGCGTTCGGTCCCCAGGGATTGGCGCTGCTGAATAGTCTGCTCGACGCCGTGAAGACGGCGGTGGCGCAGGGTGTGCATGGCATCTTCCTCTTCAGCGTTGGCCTCACCATCGTCAGCATCATCACGCTGTTCTTCCTCAGGGAGATCCCGCTGCGTGGTGGCCGGCGTCGTCAGGAGCCGACAATCGAGGCGGTCGAGGAGGCGCTGGCCGAGGAGGGTGGTCTGGCCGTCGCCGACTAAGCCCGACATTCCGATAGCATTCCGAGGGGCGTGAGTAATCGCGTCCCTCTTCTTTATGCGAGCGCACCGTGTATACTTCGCTCACCGATGTTACATGGACTTTGACAGTAATATCCGGTTGGAGGGCTGAACATGAGCGCGCTGCCACCACTCGTCGATCCCGCCGCGCTGGGCGCATACCTCGCGCGTGAGCTTCCTGGCGGAGAGGAGCCAATCGAGGTCGAGCGCATCCGTGGCGGCCACTCGAATGAGACCTTCTACGTCCGTCGGGGCGCCGAGGAGTGGGTGCTGCGCCGTCCGCCGCGCGGGCCGCTGCTGCCTACGGCGCACGATGTCGCGCGCGAGTATCGCGTCCTGCAGGCGCTCACGCAGACCAACGTGCCTGTGCCGCGTCCGGTCTTGATGTGCGCGGACACAGATGTGATCGGCGCGCCGTTCTACCTGATGGAACGTGTCCAGGGTGTGGTGATTCGCGCGAAACTGCCGCCCGCCTTCGAAGCGGATGTCGCGGCGCGCGCCGGGCTGGCCGACGAGTTGATCGATAGGCTTGCCGACCTGCACGCGGTGGACTGGCAGGCGGTGGGACTAGGCGACTTTGGCAAGCCGCAGGGCTATCTGGAGCGGCAGGTGCGCCGCTGGGCGGGGCAACTCGACGCCTCGCGCAACCGTGACTTACCAGATCTCGACGCGGTGACAGTCTGGCTTCAAGAGAACCTGCCGGAATCTGGCCCGGCGACCATCGTGCATGGTGACTACCGGCTGGATAACGCAATGTACCGCGCCGAGCCGCCCGCGCGCATCGTGGCGATCTTCGATTGGGAGATGGCGACGCTCGGCGACCCGTTGGCGGACCTGGGCTACCTGCTCTCCTTCTGGCGCGAGCGCGGCGACCCCGAGCAGGAGTTACAGTCCGACGCCTCGTGGCGCATTTCGGAGATGGAGGGCTTCCCAACGCGCGCGCAACTGGTCCAGCGATACGCCGAGCGCACCGGACGGCAGATGACGCACGTTCCGTTCTATGTCGCGCTGGCGATCTGGAAGCTGGCGATCCTGCTGGAGGGCAGCTACCGGCGCCACCTCGCGGGGACGACCGACGACCCATTCTTCGCCAGTTTGGGCGAGGGCGTGCCAGCATTAGCCAGACGCGCCCTCGCCGTCTGTCGCGGCGAATTGGGCTTTACAGGGGCCTGAAGGCTTCTGTCATGATTTCGACCTCAGCCTCGATCTCGACCGGGATGCCTATCGGCAGTTCGGCCAGGCCGACCGCCGAGCGCGCGTGTGCGCCGACTTCCGGGCCATACAGCTCGATGATGAGGTCGGAGAAGCCATTGATGACGCGTGGCATCTGATCGAAACCCGGCGCGGCGTTCACCATGCCAAAGACGCGCAGCCATCCGGTAATCCGGTCCAGATCGCCAAGCTCGCGCCTCAGGCTGCCCAAGATCGCCAGGCACGTCTGCCGCGCCGCCTCATATCCCTGCTCGACGGTCAGGTCGGCGCCGACCTTGCCCAGTCCCTGCAGCGCGCCGGTCGAATCCACCGGGCCATGGCCAGAGACGTACGCGCGGTTCCCGCTCACCCGCACCGATGCGAAGGGCAGCCGCATCCCCTGCGGCGCCTGCATCGGCGGCGGCAACGTCAACCCCATTTCCTTCAGTTTCTCTTCGATGCGCATCGCTTGCTCCTGATCTTTTACTAGCTTCCAATACCCTCGGCCTGCCTGAGGCACAGTATATGCTGCCAGATGCCTCTTGTGGAAGCGCGTTAGACGGCGGGAACTTTAACACGAGCGCGCTATACTACTTGCGGATACCTCTCGGATAATCCGGATAACGAAAAGGGCTTCCTCTATGGAAGAGAGCGCTGCGCTGCCACCCTCACTCGAAGACGTGATGCTTGGCCCCAAACAGGGCGGCACGGAGGTCTACTTTATACGCCACGCCGACGCCCTGCCCGACGCCGCCGAGGTCGTGCTGGGCCACTATGACGAGCAATCGCTGAGCGAGCTTGGCCGCAAGCAGGCCCAGGCGCTCGCGGAGGGATTGAAAGGTGTGACGTTCGCCGCGATTTACAGCGCGCCGCTGGGTCGAGCGCGCCAGACAGCGGCGCCGCTGGCGGAGTCGAAGGGGCTGGAGGTTCAGGTCGAGCCAGGACTGCGCGAGGTCGGGTTAGGCCCACTCCACCCAGACGTGACGGAAGGCGCGGCGCCGGAGGAGTACGCCGAGGCGCTCAAAGCACGGCTGCGCGAGATCGCCGCGATTGCCATTGGCGAGGGTGGCTGGGGCAGCATTCCCGGCGCGGAGCCCTCGGCGGCGCTGCGAGAGCGGATCACGACAGCGGTGAATGCGATCGTGGCGCGACATCCTGGCGAATCTGTCGCGCTGGTGAGCCACGCTGGCGCGATCAACGCCTATTTCGCGGCGATTCTGGGCTTGCAGCGCGACTATTTCTTCCCGACGGCGAACACGGCGATCTCGGTCGTGCGCGTCAAAGGGCCAAACACGCTCATCATGGCGCTCAACGACATCGCCCACCTGCGCGCCGCCGGTCTCTTCCCGCCGAAGCAGAGCGAGCGCTGATTAAGCGCGGTACCAGAAGCGGTCCCACAGCTCCCAGAAGTTCTCGCCGGTCGCAACAACCTTGCGCGAGTTGACGACCTCGACGCCGGGACGGTTAGCGAAAGCGAGCGCGTGGTCCGGCGCGGCCAGCTCGACGGTGAAGGTGACCGGGCTGGAGGGCTTGTACGGCGCGGGCCAGTCTTTATTTGTGAGCGCCTGCGTGACTCGCCGCTCGATCAGATCGCAGGCGTCACCGTGGCTTAGCGTGCGCGCGGAGTAGCGGCCCAAGCCGGTCTTGACGGGCGCGGTCATGACTTTCTCACCTAACAGGTCAGTGACCTCACGACAGGTGGCCTCGTCACCAGCGACGAAGACGACCGGCGTATCCCAGACGCCGCAGATCGCCGCCTCGATGCCGCTCTCGCCGACAAGCTGATCGTTGATCCAGGCGTTGTACCATGCCTCGCTGCTCACCGTGTGGCACATGACGCCATCGGGCGTTCCGGCCATCGCGTGCGCGCCGACGAGCAGCGCCGCA
>DATAOM010000230.1:0-3078 GCA_036265775.1 Ktedonobacterales bacterium
GTCCTGACCGTCGCGTTCGGCTTCCTGGCGCAGGCCGGCGCGGCGCATCTCATTCCCGGCGCGAGGTAACGCTGCTGCCGACTGCTCCTTGCCGGTCAAGGAATCAGGACGGCGGCGCCATTGACATCACCTGCGGCGTGCGCGGCGAGCGCCTCGTTGGCTTCCTCCAGCGCGAACGTCCGCGTGGCGGTCTTGATCGGAATGCGCGCGGCTAGCTCCAGGAACTCGTTGGCGTCGGCGCGCGTGAAGTTGGCGACGCTGCTCAAATTGCGCTCGCCCCAGAGCAGGTCGTAGTTGAACACAGGCATCTGGTCGAGGTGAATCGCGTTGATGGCGACGGTCCCGCCCGGCGCGAGCGATTTGAGCGCCTCGATCACCACCGAGCCAACCGGCGCGAAGGTCACGGCGGCGTCCAGTGGAGCTGGCGTGGGCTTCTCGTAGCTCGCCACATCCACCGCGCCAAGGGCCAGCGCCTCCTCCTGGTCCTTCTTTGAGCGCGTACGCACGAAGACCTCGCAGCCCCAGTAGCGCGCCACCTGGATAGCGAGGCTCGCCGACGCGCCGAAGCCGTAGAGACCAAGGCTTCCGCCTGGCTGGATGCCCGAACGCTTGAGCGCGCGGTAGCCAATGATCCCGCCGCAGAGCAGCGGCGCCGCCTCAGTGTCGCTGAAGCTGTCGGGCAGGCGCAGCGCGTAATCGGCGCGCACGGTGATGCGCTCGGCAAAGCCGCCATCACGGTCCCAGCCGGTAAACTTTGCGTTGGGACAGAGGTTCTCGCGCTCGCTGGCGCAGTAGGGGCAGACGCCATCCGCGCCACCAAGCCAGGCCATGCCCGCGCGATCGCCAATCTTCCAGCCTGCCACATCCTCGCCAATGGCCTCGACGACGCCGACAACCTGATGTCCCGGCGTGATCGGCAGGCGGTGGGCTGGCACGTCGCCCTCACACAGTTGCAGGTCGGTACGGCAGACCGCGCACGCCTTCACCCGGAGCGCCAACTCACCCGGAGCTGGCGCGGTAACTTCAAGATCTCGTAACGTGAGCGGCCGCTCGACTATGGGGGCGGGTCGCTCCAGTCGCATCGCGCGCATAGTGAAGCCTCGTTCTCATTTGGTCGACGTCCTTGCCATCTATGTTTATTATCGTCGCCGCGTGAGTTGAACGCTAGAGTCGAGCGAACCACTCCCCGGAGAGACTGTGCGCAATGGCGCAGCTTGATCTCTGCTGTGGGATGCGGCTGTGTTACGCGCTGTGCGCCTGGGCGTTACACAGTATGGTTAGCATGCGCTCATATTGCTCAGGTAACACACGACTGCGCGGCTATCGCTCCGGTGGAACGAATGAAAGGAGGCATTCGGAGTCCAAGAAGAATGCGGCGTCTTTATGCTGGCTATATCGGGTGCTTTGTCGCGCCGCCAGCCAGCCACTACGCGGTGGATATCCAGGATATCTCGGCATGAGCGCACGCTACTTCGCCGTGAGACCAGAAGGGACCAGAAGGGATCAAAGGGAGCCTGCGTCTCCAGTTTTCCCCGCTCACCGCTCCATCAGGACGCCGTGCGGAGGTGACCAGGCAAGCCGGAGTTCGGAGTCGTACCGTCCATGGAGGACGGCCCAGGGAAGGACAAAGGATCATGAACCGTGTTCGCCAGTTCTGGCGTCATCCTCTCGCTCGCGTCGGCAGTGTCGCGGCGCTTGCCACGGTGCTTCTTGGCAGTTTGGCGGTGGTCGTCTTCCACCCAGCCGCGGCTGTTCAGGCCGCGAGCAGTTGCCATCTCTCCTCTGCGCGCGGCGATATCCAGCATGTGATCCACATTCAGTTCGATAATACCCACTTCGAGCGCGACAACCCCAACGTGCCGTCTGATCTGGAGCAGATGCCGCATTTGCTCAACTTCATCACCAACAATGGCACGCTGATGACGAACGATCATACCGTGCTGATCTCGCATACCGCGACAGGCATCCTCTCCACGCTCACAGGTGTCTACCCTGATCGCATGGGCCAGCCCGTCTCCAACAGCTTCCGTTACTTCACGCCAGCGGGCACATCACGCACGGGCGTCTCGTTCGCTTACTGGACCGCGCCGCTCTTCGACCCAGCAGGCTCGGCGACCGACACGACGCCGACAATGATTAACGAGAACGGCAAGGTCGCGCCCGCGCCGTGGGTTCCCTTTACGCGCGCAGGCTGCGATGTCGGCTCAGTGGCGGCGGCGAACACTATCCTGGAAAACACCGCCATCGACATTCCAACAGTGTTTGGCGCCAGCTCGCCGGAGGCCGCTGAGGTCGCCGCGAATCCCGCGCAGGGGTTCGCTGATTTCGTCGGCATCGGCGTTCACTGCGCGCAAGGCTCCGCACTCTGCGCAGACGCCAACCATGGCCGGCCAGACCTGCTACCCGATGAGCCAGGCGGCTACACGGGCTACAACGGTCTCTTCGGCGCAAAGTACGTCAACCCGCAGATCCATCCGAGCGGCCCGATGACCGACCTCAACGGCAACGTCATTCAGGACGCCACCGGGCATGTTGGCTTCCCGGGCTTCGACGGCATGGAGGCGACGGTCTCGCTCTCCTGGGTCGCGCAGATGCAGGAGGCAGGAATTCCGATCACCTACGCCTACATCTCCGACGCGCATGATGGACATGGCACGTCAGGCAACATCCACTTCGCCTATGGTCCGGGCGAGGCGGGCTACACGCAGCAGTTGAAGGACTACGACCTCGCGTTCGAGAAGTTCTTTAACCGGCTCGCCGCCGACGGCATCAACAAGTCCAACACGCTCTTCGTCTTCACCGTTGACGAGGGCGACCACTTCGTCGGCGACCAACCCACCCCCGGTGGCTGCGACGGTGTGACGACTCCCTGCAACTACAACCGTGTGGGTGAGATCAACGCCGACCTGCGACGCATGGTCTCCACGCAGTTCGGCGACTCGACGCTGTTCTCGGTGCACTCGGACGACGCGCCGACGGTCTACGTCAATGGCACGCTTGCGCAGCCCATCCGCGATCAAACTGATCCGGTGGTGCGCAACCTCGAGCGGGAGATGGCAGGGCTGAGTTCGCTGAATC
>DATAOM010000231.1:0-7367 GCA_036265775.1 Ktedonobacterales bacterium
CAGCGGGCCATCCGTGGCCGAGACATTGCCGCCGACCAGCGCAACCGAATAGCGCGCCGCCAGCGAACGCAACCCTGCGTAGACGCCATCCAGCGTAGCGACCTCCAACGCGCGAGGCAGCAGCAGCGAGATCAACGCCCAGAGTGGCTCCGCGCCCATCGTCGCAAGATCGCTGAGGTTCACGGCCAGCGCTTTGTGGCCGATCTCCTCAGGCGTCGCAACGCCAAACGTGAAGTGCTGGCCCTCGACCTGCGCGTCACACGTCGCCACGAGCAGCGAATCCGCCGCGGAGCCGCCAAGGTCCAGCAGCGCCGCGTCGTCGCCGACCCCCAGCGCGACATCCGCCCGCGAGGGCAGTCCCGCCGTCAGCCGTTCGATGAGCGCGAACTCGCCAAGCTCGTCAATGCGCATAGAACGCTCCCCACGCCAGAACACGCGAGAACATCGGCGCCGCTCCCGCGCCCCACACCGAGTGAGAGGGCGGATACGAACAGATGTCCCATCAATTCAGGCGTGAGTGGACTCGTGCCGAATATCCTAACACCCAGACGGAGCAAACGGCAAGCAGGGGAGGGAAGCGCACGCCATTTTCTTCGATCAATCCTCGATCAGTCCTCGAACAACAGGCGATCCAGCCCCCGCACAAGCCCCGTCGTCTCCATCACCCTGCGCGCCGCCAGCAGCGTCCCTGCGACATATGGTCCTGCCCCTGCGCCAGCGTCATGCCGGATCGTCAGGCGCTCGTCAGGCAGGCCAAAGATCGCCTCAAAGGCGATGACATAGCCCGGCAGCCGGAGGGAATGGACCTGAGTCCCCTCGATCGTCGCCCCGCGCGTTGCGGCGTCGCCGTGAATTTCCTCGATAGGAACCTCGATGTGCGGTTGCGCCACCTGCCCGATCTCTTCGGCCAGTTCGCGCACGGTGCCGCTGGGCGCGTCGGCTTTCTCGCCGTGCGCGTAGTCAATCAGCTCCCAGGACGGAACGTAGCGCGCCGCCATCAGGGCGAAACGCTTGGCGAGCGCGGCGGTGATCGAGAAGTTGCCCGCCGCGATGACGCCCAGCCCCCGCTCGGTCGCCGCCTGCCCAATCTCGGCAAAGTCCGCCGCAGTGAGGCCGGAGGTTCCGATGACGACGCGGACTCCCTGAGTCAGCGCGGCGAGAGCATGCGCCTTGACGGCGTCGTGCCGGGTATAGTCGATGAGCGCATCCGCCGGCGTGCGCAGCGCCTCTTCCACGGAGCCCGCAATGACAACGCCAGCGGGAGCCAGGCCAAGCGCCTCGCCGATGTCGTTTCCCGCTTCTTTGCGTGCGACGGCGCCAGTGAGCGCAAAATCGCTGGACGCCAGAATCTGGCGGGTCATGGCGGCTCCGGCCCAGCCGGTCGCCCCGGCGACACAGACACGAATCGCCATCGTGATCATCCTTCCCCTCGGCTGGACCGAACCAGGCTGAACGAGATGCCAGGCCAGCCTTTAGCGTCCGATTTAGCGTTTCATACTGTATCTGTCCTGGGAAGCGCTGCGCTACCGACAGGGGGCGAGACCTGCCTTGCCCAACGAAATCTGTATCATACGAAGCGCGGTGGAACCAGAAATGAAAAGAGGAGCTTCACATGAAGCTCCTCAAACGGGAAACTGGTGTGCTCCGCAGCCAGTCAGACAGTGGCAGGCGCTTTGTGGCGATAGGTGAAGACATGGTGCGCAGTGAAGTTGAACGCCGTCACCAGGATCAGCGCAATCGCCTGCGCAATCCACGCCTGGACATGAACCAAATGCAGCGCGAACGAGATGCCCAACGTCAACAACGTGCCGACGACACAGGTCATGTGGAAGCGAATGCAGCGCTCCAGCCAGGTGCGCTTATGACCCGGCAAATGGCGGAAGGTGAGATAGTCGTTGGGGATGAAGTTCGCCAGAATCGAGATCTCGGTTGCGATGGCAAAGGCGACGAACCAGTGGAGTCCCCGGATGAATTCGTCGGTCGTATTGGGGGGAATCGGAAACACCCCATAGTAGATGATCGAGAAGACGGCCAGGTTTACCAGCGCCGCGAAGCCACCGACGAAAAGATAGCTCACCAGCCGCTGCGCCCAGTCGGCGCGCCCATGCGTCACAGCGTCCACAAAGTCGAGTGAACGGTTCACCACGGGCCAGCGCGTCGGCTGATAGCTGGGCATCGTGCGTGCGGTGGAAGCGCTCACCGCCGTCCCTGGCTGGCCCAACGCGTTCGGTTCGCTATCTACGATCTGTCGTGCCATTCCATCCTCCACAGGCCGATGGCTCCTCCCAACAGTGGAGCAGCCGCTATGGCCATCGTTTCCTTCCGATACACTCTGTCGCGCCGCGCTGTTCTTCTATGAAGACGAGCCACTGCGC
Organism: Ktedonobacterales bacterium; assembly: GCA_036265775.1. GTDB lineage: Bacteria > Chloroflexota > Ktedonobacteria > Ktedonobacterales > JADMIN01 > DASWAC01. The sequence continues at coordinate 2,376 of DATAOM010000231.1, forward strand.
ACAGACGCACTACAGAGTACGCATAGCATAGCTGATCGGTTTGGGACGGCGCGCGCACTCATGTGCCTTACGTGCGGCGCGCCAGGATGACCCCAGACAGCAAGGCGACCTGACCAGACAGTCGTAACGCCTAGCATATCAGCCAGCGGCGCTTTTGTGAAGCGAGCGCTCTAAACGCCTCATCTCATTCATCATAACAGGATGAAGCGCCTGCGCGCATAGGAAAATTCTCATGCAAAGGCCAGCGCGACCGCCGGACTGCGCCCTTTATCCGGCCCATCCTCCAGTTCACCGGCGAAGGGGTACTCGTTCGCGCCCCATAGCTCCAGCGCCAGGCCGACGCAGCGCATGCGGTCGTTCTCATCCACCAACTCCTCGTCCAACTCCTCATCAGACGCCTCATGGTCGTCCTGGTTTTCACGCTTGTGGTCTTCCCACCAGCCGGGACGCAGTACGACGCGGGCGAACTCCTCGGGCGGCGCGTCGGGTGGCAGCAGGTCGGCGAAACGGGCTGGATCGCCGCGAAACGCCTCGACATCCCCAGCCGCGGGAGCGTCATCACCTTCTGAGGACTCCATCGCTGCGAACTCGTCGGGATCGCTGAGGTAACTGTCCTGCTCAACGCCGTCGCGCACGAAGCGATAGCCGGAGACGACCTCGCCATAGACGAAGAGCGCGAAGACCGCGCAGCCGCCGAGCTCCGCCGAGAGCGCGCGATCCAGCCCGTCGGCGCGATTACCCAGTTCCAGCAGCGGCGTCCATGGAGAACCTGGTGGCGTGGGCAGAATCAGGTAACGGTAGGGCGCCTCCTGCGCGGGATCGATCAGGCGTCCCAGCACAGCCGAGTATGTCCCCTGGAGCCGCAGCGCCTGCGCGCGTCCCTCCCGCGCGAAGATCGCCGCCAGCGCCTCTTCGATCTGCTCTGGTGTCCGCTCGCGCAGATGCAGCGCCGTCGTCGCCATGGTCATGTGTCTCACCTTGCCCTTCGTGTTGTCGCCGTTCAGCCTACCACACGCCGAGCAACAGCCACGCCAGCAATGCCGCACACGGCATCCACAGGCCGAGGATCGCGCCGCGCGCAGCTACCAGGGGCAAGCGCAATTTGAGCAATCCTAGTGTCAGCAGGGGCAGCGCCGCGGCAACCAGTCCCTCAAAGAGCAGGACATAGGCTGGCGTGTGACTGAGATGGAGGACCGTGGGAGCATAGCGCCACCAGCCCGCATGATAGGCGGCCTCCTCGTAGAACGGCACGTTGACCGCGCCGACCAGCCCCGTCAGCAAGATGGCGCGCCACGGGACACGCCCGTCCGGCAGCAAGCCCGCCAGCCGCCACGCGAGATAGCTAAGCTGCGTCAGCACGATCATCCAGGAGAGCGGCATATAGAACGGCGAATCCCAGAGCATGGGCTGGTCCTGCGGATAGAAGAGCGAGCGCGCGAACTGATGTCCCGCCGCGTCGGTGAAGAGTTCGAATATACCCGCAACCAGCCCCAACAGCATCAGCCGCCCGACGAGAGAACGCCACGCTGGGCGCGCGAGCAACGCCACGAGATAGACGAGCGCGAATGCGTCAATAGCGGCGGCGGTGATCCAGCCGCGCGCCAGCAAAGCAGCAAGTACATGCCCCGCGATCATCAGCCCCAGCAGCGCGAGGAAGGCGCCATCCAGTGTGGTGAGCCTGCGAGCGGCAGGATCGAGTTCTCCCGCGCGGGGAATTGGGGCTGCAGTATGTGTCTCTGCCTGCATCGTTGTTGCTGCCTTCTACGCCGGGAATGGCCGCTACTATCTATTTATTACCTACTGTAAATGGGCGCATTGCGCTGCGTCCAATCGATATCGTTCGGTATCGCATTGAAAACGCTTTCCGCTGGCTGACGGAGCCTGCGCCTGCGCGATACAATACGTCGGCATGCGCAAATGAGACTCAGATGCGCAATGGACCCAGCATCCATCGCACGACGATAGCAGCACAGGAAAGCGATACGGCGAGATGACGACGAAACGCGAGAGCCGCGAACGGCAAAACGGCAGGAAATATGGTGAGGAGGCGATTGCCCAGAACCAGCTTGAGGCGTGGCCAAATCCCAACCCTGAACGCCACTACGTGATCCACTTCGAGATTCCGGAGTTCACCTGCCTCTGCCCGCGCTCAGGCTATCCCGACTTCGCCACCATCGTGATTGACTACGTGCCAGAAGGGTCCATCGTCGAGTTGAAGAGCCTGAAACTCTACATCAACGGCTACCGCGATCGCGGCATCAGTCACGAGGCCGTCGCCAACACGATCCTCGACGACCTGACAGGCGCGCTTTCTCCGCGCTGGATGCGTGTCGTCGCCGAGTTCAACGTACGCGGCAACATTAAGACGACGATCTTCGCCGAGAGCGCCGCGCCTGGTTACACTGGCGCGCAACCAGCGTATCAGCGCCCCACCTTCACAGGGATCTAGGCCACTCGTCGCGCTCGCTTGCCGCGCTGGCGACGGGATGGCACAATAGCGTCACTCCCATATCTTCAGGAGGGTCCCATGCAGCCAGGCTCCCGGCGCAACATCGGCGCGACACGCAGTTTACATGGCATCTTCGACCGCTATATCTTCAGCGGCGCGCCGATGGATAATAACGTGTACCTGCTGGTCTGCCCGCGTACGCGCGACGCCGTGCTCATCGACGCTTCCGGCGACGCCGAACAGATATTGAACGAGGTTCGCCAGGCGCAGGCGCGCGTGCGCATGATCCTGATGACGCATGGACACGCCGACCACTGGGGTTCATTGGGCAGGCTACGCGACGCGCTCGGCGCCTCCGTCGGGATTCATCTGGCCGACGCCGATATGCTGCCCCTTACGCCCAACTTCGCGCTCTCGGATGGGCAGCGCATCTCGTTTGGCGCGGCGTCGCTCGAAGTGCTGCACACGCCGGGGCATACGCCCGGCAGCGTCTGTTTCCTGAGCGATGGTCAACTCTTCAGCGGCGATACGCTTTTTCCTGGTGGGCCGGGCGCGACCAAGCCGCCATTGGGCGACTTCCCGCTCATCATGGAAAGTCTGCGCGAGCAGCTTTTTACCCTGCCTGACGAGACAGCCGTCTTCCCTGGCCACGGTGACCCGACGAATATCGGGCGTGAGCGTCCATCGCTCGACGAGTGGGAGGCGCGTGGCTGGTGAACGGAGAGCGGAACAGAACGCTGGAAGCGCCGCCTGAGGACGACGACCCTAGCATGCGCAAGCGCAGCAGGAAGCGTCAGGCGGCTGTCGTTGAACCCGCCGAAGCCATCCGCCAGCCCGTTCCCTCCGCTATCGCCGAGGAAGATGAGACGCTCTACGCTCAGTATGGTGTCCCGCGCATCCCACCAGCCATTCCCTACATCGCTCCAGACGATCTGCCTGTGCCCGGCGACGACCTTTCCGATCCCGATCTGCCCTACTGGCTCGCGCTCAACCGCGTCAAAGGTATTGGTCCGGCGCGCTTCCGGCTCTTGCTGGACGCCTTTGGCTCGGCGGCTGAGGCGTGGAGCGCCGATGCCTATGCCTGGCGCGCGGCGGGGCTCGACACCCGCACGACCGAGGCGCTGGAACGGCAACGGCCTACCATCGTGCCTGACGCCGAGTTGGAGCGGCTCATCAGTTTGCGCGTGCGCGCCGTGCGCTTCATCGATCCAGGCTATCCCAAGCTGCTATCTGAGATTCCGCTGCCACCGGCGATCCTCTATGTGCGCGGCGAGGTGACGACAGAGGACGAGTGGGCGCTGGCCGTCGTCGGAACGCGGCGGGCGAGCGCGTATGGGCGGCAGATGACCGAGCGGCTCGTTCAGGAGCTGGCGGGGCAACGCATCACCATCGTCAGCGGGCTGGCGCGCGGCATCGACACCTACGCGCACGCGGCGGCGCTCGACGCTGGCGGCCGCACCATCGCGGTGCTCGGCTGCGGTCCCGATCTGGTCTACCCGCCGGAGAACGCGAAGCTCGCCGCCAGGATCGTTGAGCAGGGCGCGGTGGTCACGGAGTTCGCACCGGGCGTGCAGCCAGAGGCGAGCAACTTCCCCGCGCGCAACCGGCTCATCAGCGGGCTATCCTTGGGAGTGCTCGTGACCGAGGCGCCCGAAGGCAGCGGTGCGCTCATCACGACGCGCTTCGCGGCTGAGCAGGGGCGCGATGTCTTCGCCGTGCCAGGCAACGTCACCAGCCGGGCCAGTGTCGGCGCGAACCGGCTGATTCAGGATGGGGCGACGATGACGCTGGAGGTTGGGGACATCCTCTCCGAACTGAATCTGCATCTGGCGCCGCAGCAGATGGAGATGCTGGAACTGCGCGAGACGTTGCCCGAAAACGCGAGCGAGGCGCGACTGCTGGCGCTGCTGGACGCCAGCGACGATCCGCAGCACATAGACGATCTCTGCCGGGCGTCGGGGCTGGCGGTTGCCGAGGTGTCGGGCACGCTGGTCATGCTGGAACTCAAAGGGCTGGCGCGGCTGGCTGGCCCGATGACGTACGTCAAGGCATGACGCCGCGAGTGGTTGTACAATACCCTTGCGATGGAGCAATGGGTCGGTGTATGACTTCTTCTACGGCGCAGCGCAACAGCGAGTGTGTTTCGGCGCCATGACACATGTGACACATGTGTCATCTGAATGAAGACGGTGCGGTCAGCGCAGCGCATGGCGCCCGCTGACAGTGGGTGGATAATGGGTGGATGATGGGTGGCGACGGGTGGCGATGGGCGGATGATGGGTGGTGCGAAAGGGAGGACGATGTCAACACCTGAAGACAATATCCCTGCCAACTCTACCAACTACACGGTGCTGGTCGTGGATGATAGCGACGATCTCCGCGCGCTCGTGGCCGAGTCGCTGCGCAAACTTGGCGGCTTCTCGGTGGTGACGGCTGAAGATGGTGTCGCCGGGCTGGAGCGCTACTTCGAGGCGCAACCGGATTGCATTGTCATTGATGTGAAAATGCCTGGTCTGGACGGGTATCAGCTCATTCGGGCGCTA
>DATAOM010000232.1:0-11428 GCA_036265775.1 Ktedonobacterales bacterium
CGTCCTCGTGATACAGGTGTGCGATGGCGGTTGGATCGTCGCCACGCAATGCGCCTCCGCTCCCACGGCGAAGGGTCGAGCAGCCGAAAGGAACGAGCGAAATGCCACTGCCTGCTTATGGCGTCCTCATCGGGACGCTCAATCACTTCACCCGCGACAACCTCACTCCGACTGGCTCATTCAGACATGGCACGCTCCATGTGGATACGCCTGCTGGGCAGTATGAAGGCGCGGTGGACGTCTCGACGCCAAGCGGGATCAAGATGCAGTATCGCGTCGTGCGCCATCTCAGCCGCCCGGCGCTCTCCGCGACGCTGGCGCTGCCGCTCGGATGGAGCCCGCTTGCCTCAACACGCTTCTCCGGCGCGATTGACTACGTGCGCAGTCCCCTCTTGGGCGCTGGACCCGCCGCTCGTTACTTCGGCTTCTGGCTCTTCCGCCGCGATTGGTTGATTGGGCGCTTCCTGCGCTGGCTGGAGTCGCTACGCAACCCCTGGATTGACAGCACAGGCGATAATGCGCTCAACGCACTGGAGACGCAACTCTTGGGCAGTGTGCGCGTGTTCGTCTTTGGCGCGCCCTATACGACCGGCCTGGGCGTGCATGACATTCACATGAACCAGGGCGATCCACCTGGACCCTTCCAGCATCTGGACGGGATCTGGCAAGATGGTGGCGTATTGATCGAGCGACCTGATGGGGAGATCATGGCGTTCCTCGTCAAATTCGCCACGCAGTCGCTGCACACCAACAGCCAGGGACTGCCCATCTGAGGGCCCGACGAGCGGCGGGGAGCAGACAACACGCATGACCAAACCTGACAGCCCGCCCAGGCCACAATCTAGCGTCCATGTTGGGCTACCGCAGCGGCTGCTCGGGATGCTGCTCGTCACGCATCCAATTCCCAGCCTGATGTACGTCACCGCCGTCGCGCTCTTCTCCGTTCTTGCCGCCTATTCGTCAGGCCATGCGATCATTCCAGCGACGCTCGCGCGTGTGCTGGTCGGGGTCGCCTGCGCGCAGGTCGCCATCGGCACGCTCAACGACTATATGGACCGCGAGTTGGATGCGCAGAGCGGGCGGTCCAAGCCGCTGGTGATGGGTCTCATCACGCCGCGCATGGCGCTGGGCCAGGTCATCTGCGCGACGATCCTCCTGCTGTTGCTGTTTATGCCACTGGGGTGGGTCGCGCTGCTGCTGGGGATGCTCATCGAGGGGCTGGGGCTGGCGTATGACCTGGGCTTGAAGTCCACTCCCTTCAGCGGATTGCTCTATGCGATCTACTTTCCGCTCATCCCGCTGCTGGCATGGGTCGTCTTCGGCTCATATCAGCCGTTCCTGTGGTGGGTGCTGCCATTTGGCGCCGCGCTCGGCCTGGCGATGAATATCGCAAATACCCTCCCTGACCTGGAGTCTGACACCGAGGCGGGCGTGCGCGGTCTGCCACATCTGCTCGGGCTGCGCAACGGGCTGGCCGTCGTCTGGATCACGCCACCAGCCGTCTATCTGGTCATGGCGCTGCTCGACCTGTTTGGGATCGTGCCGGCGCAACCGCTCGGACTGGCGCTCGCGGGGGTTGCTGCGACGCTGCCGGTCGCCATCGCGGCCTTCCTCTACTTCCGCCGACCAGAGGCGCACACACTACGGATCACCTTCTATATCCAGGCTGCTGGCGTGCTGGCGATGGCGGCCGCGTGGTTCTTCGCCGTCGCCTTGTAGACCGCTCTATACAGGCGCGCATGACCTCAATCTCAGCCGAAATGTACCGTGCGCCAGAAGTACCGAAATCGCCTGCGCATCGTGGCTCGGATGCTATGCTTCCTGCAACGCTTCGGCAGACGGGTGTGATGAGAGGACAGCGGTCACGCGCCATCACGGATGGGGCGCGCATAAGAGCCGAGCGTGAAGGTATCACGGAGACTGGCCTGTATGCGCGAGACCCACGACGACCTCAATGTGAATGAGAGTGCGCTCACTGCGCAGACTGGTGTTGCGCTGCTGCCCTGGCACTCCTCCCCGCGTCTCGCCTTTGAGCAGCTTTCTTTCACAACTACCGATGGCGCGCTGGCGCTAGCCGAGGAGACGCTCGCGCCGCCAGCGCAACAGATCATTGTGATCGCCGAGAGCGATCCTGCGATGGCGAACGCGCTCCAGGATGAGTTGCGCAACATCGCGGGATGGCAGGCGCTTGTCGTGAACGACGCACAGGCCGCACGCAGCGCCATCGCACAGGCGCGCCCGCGTGTCGTGCTGCTAGATATTGAGCTGACCGGCGTCGATTTCTACGCGCAGGTACGTGCGCAGCCTGCGGGCCATGAGACCCACATCATCTTCGTGACCTCGGCGACCTCCTACAATCTCCACCAACTCGGCGCCCATGAAGGCATATTGCTGCGCAAGCCCTACGACCCGCGCGACCTCGCAGGCATCGTCCGCGCCCTGCTCGACGCCTGACATTCCCATCCTATCAATGCGCCATTGGGCTTCGTTACGCCTTATACCGCCTTGACATAGGCGGTGAAAGCGTCGCTAGATACGAGAGCGCGAGGAGAGCGGCGCGTGAGGCGAACGGGAGAAGGATACTCGATGGTTGAAGATGAAAGCATACACGGCGCAGAGTCTGAAAGCGGTCCGCAAAATAATCCAGAGGCAGGCAGCAGCGGCCTGGAAGGTCACGCCGACGCGGCTGCGGGACGGCTCGTGGTGGGCGCCCCGGTCTATGACACGACGGGCGAGAAGGTTGGCAGCGTCTCGGCAGTCAACCTGCCCAACGAATACTTCACGCTAGAGAAGGGCGTTCTCTTCACTCGCGATTTCTATGTGCCGCTGAGCGCCGTCGAACGGATGGCGCCAGACGCCGTGCATCTGAACGTTGACAAGGACCAGATGGCGTACCTGGGCTGGGATGCGCGCCCCAACGACGAAACGATCGACAGCGCCTCGTCGCTGTCCGTCGAGGACGAGGATCGCCAGTCATAGCGCCACGGACGGCGCAATAGCTATCACATAATCCGCACAGCGAAAAGGAGTTCCAGTATGCGGACCGAGGCGCAGGACGAGAAAATCATCAGTCTTGAAGACGATACCGCCTTCTCAGAGCGGATTCATCGGGAGGCGCGCCGCAATCGCAAGAACATCGGCGTTCTCGAAGGACGGATCTCGGCAGGCGCAGGTGGCGGACTGCTTCTGCTTGGCCTCATCACACGCAAACGCCTGGGCCTGGCGCTGAGTCTCGCCAGCGCAGGCGGGTATCTGCTTTATCGCGGCCTAACCCGGCGCGATCCCGTTTACCGCCTGCTCAGCTTGAATACCGAGACACAGGGCGACCAGGGACGCATCGAGGTCGTGCGCACGATTGTGATCGAACGCCCTGCGACCGAGATCTATGGGTACTGGCGCAATCTGGATCGGCTGCCACGTTTCATGCGCCACCTTGCCTCGGTGCGCGAGATCGACGGCCAGCGCTCACACTGGCAGGCCATCGCGCCCGCTGGGACGACGGTGGAGTGGGACGCCGAGATCGTGCAGGACCTGCCCGGCGAGCGCTTGAGCTGGCATTCGCTGCCCGATTCCGAGGTGATGAACAGCGGCGTCGTCCATTTCCGGGACCTTGGCAACGGCGCGACGGCAGTGCAAGTATTCATCTCCTATGCGCCGCCGGCTGGCGTAATCGGCGCAGGAGTCGCCAAGTTACTCGGCGCGGAGCCAGGGCAGCAGATCGAGGAAGATTTGCAGCGGCTAAAGGATCTGCTGGAATCAACCGATCAGGTAGACGATACGACTATGGAAGATCGACTGGCCGCGTCCGCAGCGGATGACGCAGTCGAAGAGATCGATAGCGCAACCCGTCCGTGATGAGAAGATAGCTCTCTGGAGGCGCTCGCGTTCATGCGCACGGCGCCTCTTCATTTTGTCACGCGAATAAATAGTCACGACGGTTTGTGGCGCCATGCGAACGCACTTTCTTCATTTTCTTCATTGCCGCCTCATCTATGTTACCCTTAGAGATGGGCTATCAAGGGCGATCTCGGTCAGCATGATACTTAACCGCAACTTCTAGGGAGCAAGGATTGATGGAGCCAACAAACCTATTTCTCATCCGCCATGGCGAGGCGCATGTCAACGTAAATCCAGGCGGGCCAATTGGCGGAATGAAAGGCGACGCCGGATTGACGGACCTGGGTCGCACGCAAGCCGAGCGCCTGCGCGACCGTCTGGCTGCCTCCGGTGAGATACAGGCGGATATCTTCATCTCCAGCACGCTTCCACGCGCGCGCGAGACCGCCGAGATCATCCAGCCTGCGCTTGGTCTCGACATTATCTGGGATGACGATGTGCAGGAGATGCACGTCGGCGACTTCGACGGCGAGCTATGGGATGACGTGGTCAAGGCGCATGGTCTGCCAGACTTCCGCAGGGAGCCGTTCCGCGCGTTCGCTCCGGGTGGTGAGAACTGGCCGCAGTTCATTCTGCGCGTCGCCACGACGCTGGACCGCATCGCGCGCGATCACGACGGCGAGACGGTCGTGATTGTCACCCACGGCGGGGTAATCGACGGCGCATTCCTCGCCTTCTTCAACGTCGGCGCGATCTCGCAGCCTCCTAACGTCGAACTCTATACGCACAACACCTCAATCACCCAGTGGCAGCGCCATGTGACCGAGAGTGGCTATCCGCGCTGGCGGCTGGCGCGCTACAACGATGATCTGCATGTGCGCGACATCGTCGTGGATGAGCGCTTCCGCTGGCGCAAGCTCTATGAGGGCGCAGAAACACCCGCCGTGCCGCTGCCAACCGAAGAGGGGGACGAGGAGCGCTGAGCGGCTGCTCAATCTTCGGCGAGGAGGATCTCACCCTCGGCCAGGCGACGTCCTTCCTGATTCTCGCAGGAGACGGAGATCAGGAGAGCATGGGCACTCTCGTCGCGCGCGGTGACCTGTGCCGTCGCCGTGACGGTATCGTCGGTATACGCTGGCTCACAGTAGCGGATGGTCTGGGTCAAAAAGCGCGCGTTGGCGGGGTGGCGCGCATGGCCGGAAGCGGCGCTGGCGAGCAGTGCGGCAAGCATCACGAGGGGAGCGGCTTCCCGCGCATGGCGGCTGGTAAGTGGTGGCTCGTCACTGCTGGGCGTTGTCTCATTCGTGACGAGCAGGAAGAGAGCGATGTCGGCTTCGGAGAGCGTCTTGTTGATGGTGACTTTGGCGCCAATGGCTTGTGCTTGCTCCAGGCTCAACGCCTCGCTCCTGTATGGTCTATCTGTGTGATCCGCTTGTACGGCCGATTGCCGGGACACTGGCGCGAGTATAACATGGCAGAGCCGGAGACCACAAAGCGGGTAGCCCGCCTGGGGCAGCATCAGCCTAGCTGTCTAGAGACGTGACCACGCCAGCGCTGGCTCGTTCTGGCCAGCAGGCCGCGAATCAGGGAAAAGTGGAGAGCCGGTTGGCGTCTGCCTTTCTCGATCAGCGTCATATAATGTTGAGACGGCGATTGCCCCTGGCGACGCGCAAGGAAGACAGGGGGAACGGAGGCAAGACGATGCGCGAGAGCGAGTTGAACGGAGAGCATATCTGGCTCCGGCAGTCAGTGACCTATACCCACGAGGGGCAGACTCGCACGCTCGAAATCGCGCTGCCGATCCGTCCTGACGCTCCACCGGAGGAGATCGCGCGGCTGCTGGCGCAGGCAGAGGCTGGCATGGCGCAGTTGACGACCTCGCTCGACCGCCGAATCGCCGGTGAGCAGGTCGCGCCGCCACGTCCCACCGCGCCAGCTTCCCCTCGCCGGACGGAACCAGCGCACCCAGTTGAACCGCCTCCCTCCTCAGACAGGAATGAGGAGCCCACTCCGTCCACATCTGAGATAGAAACTGAAGCGCCGCCACCCGCGCAGTCATCACCTCGGCAAACGGCCCCAACGCCACGACCTGCTCCTGTTCCTTTGGAGCCAGAGCCAGTCGCAGCCGGTCCCGATCTGACACGACCAGAGTTCATTGCCGCGATTGGCGCGCTTGGCCTTAATCCAAAGGAGGCGATGGACCAGCTAGGCGTGCGCTCGCTCGCGGGCCTCAACCTGCGCGAGTCCCTGGAGACCCTGCGCCGTCAATCGCTCCGGGGTGAATCATCGCCGGTCGCGCCGACAGCGGCCTCTGCCCCTGCGCAGGCTCGCGGCGAGGCGCTCTCGGTGAAGCCTGATCGGTTCGACGAGGAAGACGACGAGGCGCTCATCTTCGTAGAGGAAGGGGAGGACGACGAAGCTCCGCCTGCTCCGTCGCGCTCGAGTGCGGGAAACAGACGCGCCGCCGCCGACACGCTGGATGACGATCTGGATGACGTGCCTGACTTCGGTCCACCGCCAGGAGCGCGTTCGCGCGCGGCGGAGCCACCGCCAGAGCCTGAAATATCACACGCGGCGCGGATTATCAACAAACTGCGCGCCACTCATCCAGGCGGCATCGCCACCGCCGACCGGCAGGGCGCGTTCGCCAATATCATCGTCGCCGAGTTGGGCGAGCCAAACGCCGCGGCGCTCGTGCGCGGGCTGTGGAAGCTCTCGCCTGAGAAACTCGGGCCAGAACAACTTGACGCGCTGATACGATGGGGCAAAGGCGACACATTCGCCGAGGAGGCGGAAGAGGTGCTGGCGGCGCTGCGCGCGGAGCAGCGCGCCCGCACGAGTGGAAGCTCATCCACGGCGGCGCGGGGCCAGGCGCAGGGTGGAGGTTCACGCAAGCGCGGAGAGAGCTGATGCGCGTTATTGCGGGCATCGCCAAGGGACGCCAGCTCAAGTCGCCGAAGTCCCCGAACGTGCGTCCGATCATGGATCGGGTCAAGACGGCGCTCTTCGATATCCTCGCTCCCGAGATTGAGGGCGCGCGCTTTCTGGATCTCTTCGCAGGCGCGGGTGGCGTCGGCATCGAGGCGTTGAGCCGTGGGGCCGAAGCGGTGACCTTCGTCGAGTTGGACACTGAGACCTGGAAACTGATTGGCGAAAACTTGCGCATCACCGGGCTGGGTGAGCGCGCCGAGACGCTACACGCGGATGCCTTTCGCTTCGTCGAGCGGGCGCATGCCAGCAGCAGACGCTATGATATCGTGTATGTGGCGCCGCCGCAGTATCAGGGCATGGCGGGACGCGCGCTGGCGCAACTCGACGCGCGGCCGCTAACCGAGCCGGGTGGCCTGGTGATCGTGCAGATCGACCCGCGCGAGCGCAAAGATGTGGACGCGCTGGAACTCCACACATTGACGCCGATAGACGAGCGGCGCTATGGCGGCACGCTGTTGATCTTCTACGAGCATAGCGATCAGGACGCAGACTCCGAGGACCACGAGGACAAGGATGACGACCAACTCGAATAGCCGTTTCTCATTTCTGGACGAGGGCGAGGCGCTGCGGCGGCTGGGCGTGGACCGCGATACGCTGCTGACGCTGGTGCGCGAGAAGCGCCTGCGTGCCTATCCAGGTGTCGGCAAGGGCAATTTCTACCGCGTTAGCGATCTCGATAAGCTCGCCGCCGAGTTGCGTCCCGCGCAGGAAGCCGAGCAGCCGCGTCCCGCCATCACGTTGCAATCCATCACGACGCGCAAGCAGCACGACCCGGCGTACAAGGTGCATCTGCGCTTGCAGGCGGACCTGAAGTGGTTCGACATCACCGACGACGATCTGCGCGCATGGGTGCGTGAGCTACATCCCGATGGCTACCGTCGCCAGCGCTCCAACCTAAACGCCTTCATCGCCAAGTTCGAGCGTCTGCGCGCCATGATGGACGAGGCTGCCTCTACATGGCAGAACCTGCCGCCAGATGAAGCGAGCGAGACAGACTAGAATTCTGTTGACATTTGACTAGGACCAGCAAGAAGAGGATGATGACCGGTATCTGACTGAGCGACGAAGATTGGAGCAAGATGCGCGACTTCTTGCGCCAGGCCATCAAAGGAAATTTATCCGTCCACGTCATTGGCATTGATTAGAGCATACATCCTTTCGTCAACGAACCGGTTGTCGACGTATTGACGATCGCGGAGGTGTCCCTCTTCCTGAAAGCCGAGCTTTTCGAGCAAGCGTGCGGAAGCGAGATTGGGAGACGCAACCTGCGCTTCAATGCGATGCAAGCGGAGGTGGTCGAAGCCGAACTGAATCATTGCGGTCAGGGCCTCTGTCATGATTCCTTTATTCCAATAGTGTTTCGCGAGGATATAGCTCAGGACGGCAAGGTGATTATCGGCATCCCAGGCATAGCCACCGTTGCCGATGACCCGGTTCTCTCCCTTCAAGGTGATGCCCCAGCGGAGCGCTTCATGTTGAGCAAAACGCCTGCGATGCCGTTCGATACTCTCTTCCGCTTGTTCGAGCTGGGTCATCGGCGCCGGATCGTAGTAGCGGATATTCTCTTCATCAGACAGAAAGAGGAAGCAATCCTGCGCATCCGCTGCTGCGAGTTGCCGTAATAGCAGGCGGTCTGTCTCTAAGGTCGGAAAGGTGTGCAGATCGAGATGTAAGCCCATGCTGGGGCTACCTCCTCACGTAGATTTTCGATAGGCGCATGCGTATAGTACACAATAGTGAGGGTGTTTCGTACCTGGAAAGTATGGGGGTAGGTAGCCGGTACTAGACAATTGTCGCCAGAACCTAGTTTTCGCGCCCGAACCCGCGCTACATCAATCTGGTATAATGATGTAGCAGTTGCTACATTGTTGTATGCGGCGCAGCGTGGAAGGGTGAGGCGCAATTATGACGAGTGGCTCCGCAGCGCACATGGCGGGTTGCGACGATGAGTGTATGGAGCATCCCCGTGTGGCGGCCAGCCGCGCGCGCATGCTCGACGAGGGGACCGCTCGTGACCTCGCCGCTATCTTCCAGGCTCTTGGCGATCCTACCCGCGCGCGCATTGTCTTCTGCCTGTTGCATGACGAACTCTGCACCTGCGATCTCGCGGAGTTGACAGGTATCACGGAGTCCGCCGTCTCGCAGCACCTGCGTATCCTGCGCGCCCTGCGTCTAGTCAAGAGCCGTCGCGCAGGCAAGCAGGTTTTTCATAGCCTCGACGACGCGCATGTCGCCTTGATGCTCCATATTGGACTCAACCACCTGCGCGAGGGCGATGCAGCCCATCCCGCGATGGAGCGTCTGCTCACCCAGGCGACCGCGCTGGAAATGAGCCGGTGATATGGCGATACAGGCTTCCGTCCACACACACGACCATGGGCCAGGCGGCGGGGCGCACAACCACGCGCGTGGCATGACGCGCGCCCGGCTGCGTACGGCGTTCCTGCTCACCGGGATTATCCTGCTGGTCGAACTGGTGGGCGGGCTGCTCTCGCATTCGCTGGCCCTGCTCGCCGACGCCGGACACGTCCTCACCGACATTCTCGCGCTGGGGCTGGCCTGGTTCGCCGCCGTACGCGCCGAGCGCCCCGCCGACGCGCGCAACACGTATGGTCAACACCGCATCGGCATTCTGGCGGCGCTGGCGAACGCGGTGACGCTGATTCTGATCGTGATCTGGATCGCCTGGGAGGCAGTGCAGCGCCTGCGCCAGCCGGAGGTGGTGACGCCCTGGATCATGCTCGCCGCCGCCGCGGTAGGCGTCGCGGTCAACCTTTACATCGTACTGGGGCTGCGCGCCGAGGGCGGAGAGAACCTCAACGTGCGCGGCGCGATGCTGCATGCGCTCGGCGATATCGGCGCTTCGGCTGGTGTGATCGTCGGCGCGCTGGTGATTCTGTTCACTGGCTGGCAGTACGCCGACCCGATCATCTCGCTTGGCATCGCGGCGCTGGTGGCGAAGAGCGCGTGGGACCTGCTTGGTGAGGCGATTGACATTCTGATGGAGTCGTCACCACGTGACCTGAACGTGGCGCAGCTCGTGCGCGATGTCGTCAAGGTATCCGGCGTCAGCGATGTACATGATCTGCATGTCTGGTCCATCGCCGGCGGGATGCGTGTGCTCACGGCGCATGTGCAGGTCGCTGATGACCGCCGACTCTCGGATTGTGACAACCTGGTCAACCAGATCCACTGCCTAGTCTGCGAGCGGTACCGCATTAGCCACACCACTATCCAGGTAGAGCAAGCTGGATGCGCGCACAGCGATCTGTATTGTTGCCTGCCAGACCATCATCACGACCGCGCGCAATCGGCTATCGCCGAAGGCGATGCTCTCCCGTAATGGCTAATGGCCGGTGATGGCGTTGCGGTTATTGCCGTAGTAGGGCATCGGGTCGATCGGCACATTATCCAGTTCGACCATGAAATGCAGGTGCGGGCCAGTAGACCAGCCGGTCGAGCCTTCAAAACCGATGGTATCGCCTGGCTCCACTTCGTCATGTACCTGGACGTTCAACGAATCCATGTGACCGTATGCGGTCGAGATGTGGTTGCAGTGATTGATCTTGACCGAGAAGCCAAAGCCATCATTGGCCCATCCGGCCCAAACCACCTCACCTGCCTGCGCCGCCTTGATCGGCACACCCCGTGGAGCAGACATGTCAACGCCGTTGTGGAACCAGGTGAAGCCACGCACCCAGTTTGAATTTGGATTGGGCGAGACCAGACCGTAGCCGGTGGGGGTGCCATGC
Organism: Ktedonobacterales bacterium; assembly: GCA_036265775.1. Lineage (GTDB taxonomy): Bacteria > Chloroflexota > Ktedonobacteria > Ktedonobacterales > JADMIN01 > DASWAC01. The sequence goes on from DATAOM010000232.1 coordinate 10,581, forward strand.
CCGTCTGGTCCACACTTGGCTTCTGGCGGCGGATCGCCCGCGCGCGAGGTCCACATGCTGTTACCATACGTCGTCGCGCCATAGTCGGCGACAGCGGCGTAAAGCGAGGGCGGCTTGTAGTCGGCGCCGTACGTTGGGTTGTGCGGGATCTTGTACGTTTTGCCGACGGTCAATTCCTCACCGGCGAGCAAGTTATTGAGTTCATAGATGCCGCCGACCTGCACATTGAACTTCGCCGCCAGCTTTTCTGGGGTGTCGCCAGTCTGGGCCGTATAGAAGAAGTAGTCGGCGTCAGCGCGCAGAATCACCGCGCCGGAGAGCGCCTGAAACGAGGAGGAGTATCCCGACGCGCCACTGCCGAGCGGCGTTGCGGCGAAGAGGCCAGAGACGACGATACACGCCATCAGCGTCAACGCCGCCACACGCATCGTCAGGGGGCGAGGGCGGCGCGGAACGAACGGGTCACCCATCGAGACGCCGGTGCCTGGGATGATGAACGGGTCCGGCTGTCCCTGGTAACGGGCGGGCAAATAGGCGCTTTCATCGCGGGGAGTCAGCGCTCGGTTGCGAGCGGAATGCTCTTGCGAATAGGAGGCGCCATACTCACCGGTGTATCCTTCCGGATAGTCGCCATCGTGATCCTCGTACCTGCCGCCGCGCGAACCGTACTTCGCCACGCTCCCCCACCTCTTCTAGCCATGAGTACAGCCGCGAGGTCTCCTGTTCACCACTTTAGAGGTCCGCTGGCAATCTGTCAATCCGCGATGCGGGCCGCGACGACGAAGGTACCAGCCCACGCCCCCTCAGGGATATGCCTGGCCGCTCGGTCGCACCACCAACTCGTTGAT
>DATAOM010000233.1:0-3295 GCA_036265775.1 Ktedonobacterales bacterium
CAGACCAAAACGCATCGCCAGCACGGCGCGCTCACGCTCGGATAGCGAATTGAGCACATCCTCCATCTTTTCCTTGAGCATCTGGCGCGACGCGGCTTCGGCCGGCGGCAGAGCCTTGTGGTCCTCGATGAAGTCGCCGAGACTGCTGTCTTCCTCTTCGCCGATCGGCATCTCCAGCGACACCGGCTCTTGCGAGATTTTGAGAATTTCGCGGACGCGCTCGGCCGGCATCTCCATGACCTTGGCGATCTCTTCCGATGTTGGTTCGCGGCCGAGGTCTTGTTGGAGACGGCGCGACGTGCGGATCAGCCGGTTGATCGTCTCGACCATATGGACCGGAATGCGGATCGTGCGCGCCTGGTCGGCGATGGCGCGGGTAATCGCCTGGCGAATCCACCACGTCGCATAGGTGGAGAATTTGAAGCCCTTGGTGTAGTCGAACTTCTCGACGGCGCGAATCAGGCCGATGTTGCCTTCCTGGATGAGGTCCAGCAGACTCATGCCGCGGCCGATGTACTTCTTCGCCACGCTGACCACCAGCCGCAGGTTCGCCTCGGTCAGCTTGCGGGTGGCCTCCTCGGCGTCGCAGAGGATGGCGTAGTTGCGCTCGCGTGGCGGATTGTTGCGCTCCAGCTTGCCGCGCTCCATGCGCTTGGCCAGGCTGATCTCCTCTTTCGCGCTCAGCAGCGGCACGCGACCAATCTCGCGCAGGTACATACGCACGGGATCGTCAAGATTACTGTCGAGGTCGGCGGCGATCGCCGTCAGCCCCTCACGCAGCTCATCCCAGGTATGATTGCCGTTCGACTCCGCGTCCTCCTCGGTCGCCACCTGTCCCCACATACTCTTCGGCGCGTCAAGCGGATCAATCACCATGCCGTCTTCCCGCATCTTTCCTAGGACGCCAAAATCTTCCTCGTCCGTTTCTTGGCCGGAGAAGTCTGGCTCGACAATAGAAGGGTTGAACAGCGTTGGGCCGGCGAAGAAATCCTCGTCGGCGTCTGCCTGTTCCTCATCGCTCTCGTCTTCGATCAGCGTGTCACGTTGCAGCGTCGCGACGCCGCCTGGGAACAGCGCATATACGCCAGGTTCCGCCTCCCTATCCTCCTCGCCGGTTGGCCCGCGGTCCACGAGCGCCGTCAAGACGCCCTCATACTCATCCGGAGCCTGTTCCCGTGTGCGTGGCCTGGATGTCGCCATCTTGCCGAAAACCCCCTGATGTCCCGCCATGTCATGCCCGGAGAACCGACCATGCGAACTGGACGCGGCGCATGCTTGAACTAAACTGAAAATGACTGAAAAAGTGTGACGCGCTGAAATGATGGCTGCCTGTTGGTCATCATGCTCCCGCACTGTGCATAACGAGAATGTGCGGCGGCGATAACCCGAATTATGTAAAAGGGCCTATCTGGCAGACTCGAACGCGCAACTGGCGCTTCGTCGCTGACTCTATTCCACAAAAACAACCCTCTTCCAGCAACCCTTTTCACCCCTGCAACTGCGACGCCTCGTCGATGACGCGGCGCTGCGCGAGCAACGCGCCCTTACGCGTGAGCAACGCGCGCAACGTCTCAGAATCACTGGTCTGCTCGGCCTCACGAATCAGCGCATCCAGCTCGGCCTGCTCGCCCTTGAGCCGCATGCGCTTCAGACGATACGCCGCTTGGCTCGCCTCATTGAGCAACGCTGGCCCCTCACGCTCGGCTTGCAGCGCCACGCGTTCACGCGCCCGCTCGACCGTCGCCAGCAACGCAGGCTCCAGTTGGGCGAGCAACGTCTCAAGCCCGGGCGCTGGATCGCCGCTATACGCGCGATCCAGCGCAGAGAAGAGCGCGCGCGTCTCCGTCGCGGTGAAGTCGTCTTCCCGCAGGATCGCGCGCACCTCGCGCCAGGTCTCGGGATGGTCGAGCGCCAGCCCCAGGCAATATTCCTCCTGGGAGACCTCCGGCGCGTGGGCCGCATCTCTATACGTCGTACTACTCAATGCTTGAGCGCCGTGGGACTTTTGGGCGGTATCGCTCGATTCTTCGTCGGGATCGGGAGGCTCCTGGATGGGCGCGCGAGTGGGAGCCGTCCGAGCCTCGCGGTCGAGCCGCTGCCGCGCCAGCGCCAGGTCGCGCTGCACATCTTTCACGTCCAGCCGCAGCTTCATGGCGAGCCGGTCGGCATACTCCCCTGCCAGCGTGCGCGAGCGCACCTCCGCGATGATTGGCAGCAACCGCTTGCACGCCTCCATCTTGCCCTGCGGCGTATTCAACGCCAGGTCGGCGGTCTGCGCGTCGAAGAGGAAGTCGATCAGCGGATCTGCCTGCTCGATGGCGCGCTGCCAGCCCGCTGGGTCACGCCGCACGAACTCGTCGGGATCTTCGCCCGCCGGGAGCCGCGCGACGGTGATCTCCGCGTCCACCTGCTCCTCGAAGCGCACGATGCCCTCCGGCGCGGCCCGCTTACGCGCACGTGTGTCGCCAGAAGCCGGGCCAGGCACAGGGATGGCGACGCGGTCAAAGGCTTGCTGCGCGACGGTGATGCCGCGAATGGTCGCCGACTCACCGGCGGCGTCGGGGTCGAGCGCGAGGGTGACGCGGCGGGTCAGCTTCTTGATCTGGCGGATGTGTTTTTCCGTGATAGCGCTGCCAATGCAGGCGACGACGTTGCGCGTGCCGTGCTGATACGGCACGATCACATCCATGTAGCCCTCGACGATGATGACGCGATTGCCCCGTCGGATAGCGTCGCGCGCGAGGTCCAGCCCGAAGAGCGTCGCACTCTTGTCGAAGAGCGGCGTCTGCGGCGTGTTGAGGTACTTGGGCTGGCCAGAGCCAAGCTCGCGTCCACCGAAGGCGATGGTGCGCCCGGCGCCGTCGCGGATGGGGAAGATCAGCCGGTTGCGAAAGTAGTCGTACATCCCGGCGCCGCGCTCGGCGTCGCGCACGCGCGCCAGCCCCGCCTCGGTCAGTTCCTGCTCGCTGTAGCCCTGCCCCAGCAGGTAGCGCGCCAGGTAATCGCCGTCGGGGGCGTAGCCCAGCCGCCAGTTCCCGATGGATTCGTTGTTGACGCCGCGCGAATCGAGGTACGAACGCGCGTACTGCGCCTCGGTCGCCTGCAAGAGCTGGCTATGGAACCAGATCGCGGCGGCCTCGTTGAGCGCACGCAGCCGCTTGCGCGCCACCGTCTCGGCGGACTCCGGCGCTGGCCCCTCCTCGCTGGAACGGGCGTTGAGCGCGACGCCCGCGCGCTCGGCCAGATAGACCAGCGCGTCGTGGAAGTCCAGCCCCTGCTGCTTCTCGACGAAGGT
>DATAOM010000234.1:0-8419 GCA_036265775.1 Ktedonobacterales bacterium
CCTCGCGCATCTGCGCGTAGAGCGTGTCGAGCGAGACGTTCTGTGCGGTGGAGGCGGCCGCCTCGCGGTTTGTCTCGATCAGCGCGCGCGCCGCCTTCTCGTCGGCGACGACCTCAAAGCGCTCACCGGCGATCGGCACCTCCGGCAGGCCGAGGATGCTCACCGGCGTCGCGGGCGGCGCCTTCTTGATGCGCTTGCCGGCGTCGTCGAACATCGCGCGGACCTTGCCGGAGATCGTTCCGACGACGACGAGGTCACCGATCTTGAGCGTGCCCTCCTGCACCAGCATCGTCGCCGTGACGCCGCTGGCCGGATCGCGCCGCGCCTCGATGACCGCGCCAGACGCGCGCCCGTTCGGGTTCGCGCGCAGGTCCTGCAGGTCGGCGACGAGCAGGATCAGCTCCAGCAGCTCGTCGATGCCCGTGCCCTTCTTCGCCGAGACAGGGACACAGACGACGTCGCCGCCGTACTCCTCGATGACCACGCCATAGTCCACGAGCTGCTGCTTGACATGATCGGGATTGGCGTTGGGCTTATCAATCTTGTTGAGCGCGATCACCAGCGGCACCTGCGCGGCGCGCGCGTGGTCAATCGCCTCGGCAGTCTGCGGCATCACGCCGTCGTCGGCGGCGACCACGATGATTGCGATATCAGTTACCTGCGCCCCACGCGCGCGCATGGCAGTGAACGCCTCGTGACCAGGAGTATCCAGGAAAGTGATCTTGCGGTCGTTGATCTCGGCCTGATAGGCGCCGATGTGTTGGGTAATGCCACCGGCCTCACCCGCCGCGACGCGCGTGTTGCGGATCGCGTCCAAGAGCGAAGTCTTGCCGTGGTCCACGTGGCCCATGACCGTGACAACCGGCGAGCGCAGCACACGTCCCTCGTCATCCACCGGACGCGGGGCGACGCGGCGCGCTTCGAGGCGTTTGGCGGCAGCGGAGACAGGAGCCGCTGCCTCCGAGGGGGTAAAGCCAATCGTCTCAGCGACTTTGGCGGCGGCGTCATACTTGACGATATCGTTGATCGCGGCGAAGACACCCTGCGCGATGAGCTGGCGTATGACCTCGTTCACCGAAACGTTGAGCAACTCGGCGAGGTCTTTGACGGCGAGCTGCGCGGGAATCTCGACGGGTCCACTTGGCTTCACCGGCGCGGCGTTACGTGGCGCGCCATTTGAAGGGGCATGGGAGCCGTTGCGGGAACCATGTGGTCCACCGCGCTGCCCTGGACGGCCACCACCGCCGGGACGACCATTGCCTGGCCGTTGACCGCCGCCAGGACCGCCGGGACGTCCACCTGGCCCCGGACGCGGACCGCCAGGACCTCCTGGACGTGGAGCGACGCCCGGCGGACGCCTGCCGGCATTACCATTTGGCCCACCCGCCGGGCGAACCGTGGTCGTCGTGGTCGGACGCGCGCCAGCGGGAGCTGGTCGCGGAGCCTGCTGGGAGGGAGAGGTATTTGGAGTTGTCGTGGAAGAGCGATTGGGAGTGTCGGCCATGAAAGCCCTCCTCTTGAAGACTGGCTGAAGACTGGATGAACAGCCCGGATGAACCAGTTGATGAACATGCGCGGCGAGCGTGCGGGCGCAAAAACAGGCTGGCGCTGTCTCACACGAGATGGCCAGCCCAACGCGGCGCAGGATCATGTATCTGGGTCAAGAGGAGGAAGTCGTGAGCGTCGGAATGCGGCGCCGAACGAGCGTCCTGATTATGCTCCCATCGCAAGCTCTCTCGCTGTCCGCGTTGGCGATAGTGTGTCGATCATCTGGGGAATCGAGATCGTGGATGGCTACCTGCGATCAGCCTGAACGTTCAGACGGCTCATACGCGTTAGCGGTCCCCAACTAAACTAACATATCCCATTTTGCCCCCACTTGTCAACATCATGGCAGGCGCTCAGAGCGCATGCTGCCTGTGCTCGTGACCTCTCGCGCTCGCCTGCGAAAGGTACTGCCGGATAGATGGAAACGCGCGGCCTGCCTGACAACAGGTCATTGACGCGGCGGAGCGGCGCATGAGAGAGTACGCCATGGAGGTGTACGGGTCCCGGTGGGTCTCGCGGTCTTCAAAACCGTTGCGCGGCGGCCCTCGCCGTCGTGGGTGGGTTCGACTCCCATACGCCTCTGCCACAGAAGCAAGGCGGTGAGTAGGCATTGTGAGGCTGCGCGCAGCGCCAGTGACGTGTCCAGCGTTCATTGGCCGAGTACTCGAACGTGACGCCTGCTTGCGTCTGCTCGAGCAGACCAAGAGAGGACAAGGGCAGATCATCTTGATCTGTGGTGAGGCGGGTGTGGGCAAGTCGCGCCTCCTAACGGAGGTGAAGACATCCGCTGCCAGCCAGGGCTATGCGCTGCTGCAAGGAAATTGCTTTCAGGCGGATCGGGCGTTTCCCTACGCGCCCTTTCTTGACCTCTTCCGTACGCGCTTCGCCGACATCTTCCTGCCTGCGAAGGGCCAGGAGCAACTCCCGTTTGCGCGGGAGCTTGCGCGCTTCCTCCCAGACGTGGCCGTACTCTTACCTGACTATCGCTTTCCCCTTACCGGACCATCGCTCGATCCGGCGCAGACGCAGCGACAGTTGTTCACGCTCCTATTGCGTTTCTTCACTGCACAGGCCACGCGACAGCCGCTGCTCTTCGTCATAGAAGACCTGCACTGGAGCGATGAGACCAGCCTTGACCTGCTCGCGTACCTAGCGCGCAGGACGATGAGCCTACCGATCCTCTTCACGCTGACCTACCGCAACGACGAGATATCTCCCGAGTTGCGGCGCTTCCTGGCGGAACTTGATCGGGAGCGTCTGGCGCACGAGTTCACCTTGCAGCCCTTTACCCACTCTGAGGCCGAGGCGATGCTGCGCGCCATCTTTGCCCGGCGCCAGACGGCGTCCTCCGATCTGCTGGAGAGAGTCTATGCGCTGAGTGACGGCAATCCATTCTTCATCGAGGAGGTGTTGAAATCCCTCCAGATAACCGGGGAGGTCGCCGGCGCAGACGATGCTGGAGAGCGGTCTGCGTCTTCTGGCGCGCCGAGCCGCCGCCTGCCCATTCCGCGCAGCGTGCAGGACGCCGTCTATCAGCGCACAAGGCGGTTGAGCGCGCTAGCGAGGGAGGCGCTCACGCTGGCGGCGGTGGCGGGACGGCGCTTCGATCTTGTCGTTCTTCAGCAGGTCTTGCAGATTGAAGATTCCACCCTGCTCACCTGTATGAAAGAACTGATCTCGGCTCAGTTGGTCACCGAGGAGGTTGCCGGCCGCTTCTCATTCCGCCACGCGCTCACCCGCGAGGCGGTCTATGCGGAGCTGCTGGCGAGTGAGCGTCAGGGGATGCATCGCGCGCTTGCCGAGGCGATCGAGCGTCACGCCTCGTCCGCCGCGATCCTGGACGCCGAACTGGTTGACCTTGCCTATCACTTCTATGAGGGCGGCGTTTGGTCAAAGGCCGCAGAGTATGGGCAGCGCGCCGGAGAACGCGCTCTCGCCCTTTACGCGCCCCGCGCGGCTGTAGATCACCTGACGCGTGCGCTCGACGCGCTCGCGCGCCAGGACGCCGCGCCCTCTGCCAGCGCGCTCCGCGCCAGGGGCCAGGCCTATGAGGCGCTTGGCGCGTTTGAGCAGGCCAAGGCCGATTGTGAGAAAACTCTAGCTAGCGCCAGGGAACAGCAGAACGACCTCATGGAGTGGCAGAGCCTGCTCGACTTAGGATTCCTGTGGGCAGGGCGGGACTATGCGCAGGCAGGTGAGTGGTTCCAACGCGCTCTCCAGCGCGCGCAAGAACTGGGCGATGCGAAACTCCAGGCGCATAGCCTCAACCGCCTCGGCAACTGGCTGATCAATATTGGACATGTCGCGGACGGGTTACAGGCGCATCAGGAAGCGCTCACCATCTTTACGTCGCTTGCGGACCAGGAGGGCATGGCGGAGACCGTTGATCTGCTCGGCATGGCCAATGGGATTTATGGGGATACCGTGCAGGCGGTGGAACGGTTCGACCAGGCCATCGCGCTCTTGCGCACGCTGCATGACCGGCACAGACTCGTGTCAAGCATCGCCACGCGCATGGCGTTCGCCAGCCCTGCCTGGACAGAAACCACATGGAGTGTCTGCGAGGCGCCAGAGCGCTGCGCACGCGACAGCGCCGAGGCGTTGGACCTGGCGCGCCAGGTGGATTCGCCGACCGCGCAAGCCTACGCTGAATTGAACGCGGGACTGGTCTTCGCTTCCTTTGGAGACCTGGGGCGCGGCCTTGCCCATGCGCAGGAGTCTTTACGAATTGCCAGCGAGATCCAGCATGCGCAGTGGCAGGCCGCAGCCTACATCACCCTTGGCCGCGTCTACCTCGCGCTCCTGGAAGATGACCTGGCGGCGCAGGCATGTGAGGCGGGGCTCGCGCAAGCGCGAGAACTTGGCTCGGCGTGGTGGGCTGGCAACCTCTCGGCCTATCTTGCCCAGGCGTATCTGGCGCAAGGAAACGTGGCGCGAGCGGAGGCCACGCTCCTGGCAGTCGTGCTGCCGGACCAGCAGCCACGAAACTCAGCAGAGCGCCGGATCTGCTGGACCTGGGGAGAACTGGCGCTGGCGCGAGGCAATCCCGCGCTCGCACTCGATATCGCTGAGCGGCTCCTCAACTCCATCCCGGGGACCGCCACGACACAACTGGTACCCCGGCTCCTCAAGTTGCAAGGCGACGCGCTAGGAGCGCTAGCGCGCCATGGAGAAGCTGTCGCCGCGCTGGAGGAAGCCAGGCGTGGCGCGCTGGCTCGCCACGAGCGGCTCATCCTTTGGCAGATTGACCGCGCGCTGGGACGGCAGTATCGCCGCCTTAGGCAAGAGGAGTTGGCCCGACGTCATTTCGCCTCGGCGCGCGAGGTGATCGCCTCGCTGGCGGACACGTTTGACGACGTTGCATTGCGTGAGCGCTTCCTGCGCGCCGCGCTTAGCGGGATTCCAAGGGAGATGCCTGCCTCACCCACTCGCGCCGCCAAAGCGGCTTATGGCGGGCTGACGGCGCGCGAGCGCGAGGTGGCGCGCCAAGTGGCTCTGGGCAGGTCGAACGGAGAGATCGCCGAGACGCTGGTCGTAACGAAGCGAACCATCGAGACGCATCTCAACAACATCCTCTACAAACTCAGCCTCACGTCGCGCGCTCAACTCGTCGTCTGGGCCATCGAGAAGGGGCTTGCGTCACGCGCTGACGAAGTCTGATTTCAACCGATCCCTCGCGACCGAATCACCTGCGCGGCTTCACGATCTCCATGCGCTTGCCCATTATCTCCGTGCGCGCCACTTGCGCATCTCCATGTAGACCACGATGAAACATGCCCTCTCCTTCACTATCCTTGTGTCGAAGCGCCAGTTCAGGCGGGAGCCGCTTTGCTCAACGACCTTACCAGCAGTGATGCGACACAAGGAGCGACGCCATGACGACTGTAGAGAGAACGCGCGACCTCGACGCCAGTGAACTGCGCGCGTCGCTGCGCGGAGAGCTGATTCAACCAGACGATGCGAGCTATGACGACGCCCGCAAGGTCTATAACGGCATGATTGATCGGCGGCCCGCGTTGGTTGCCCGCTGCGCCGACGTGGCGGATGTCGTCGCTGCCGTCACCTTCGCGCGCGAGCGCAATCTCCTCGTCTCGATTCGCAGCGGCGGCCACAACGCCGGAGGTCTAGGTGTCTGTGACGATGGACTGGTGATTGATCTCTCGCTCATCCGCTACACCCACGTTGATCCCCTCGCCAGAATCGTGCGCGTCGGCGCGGGCTGCACATGGGGAGACGTTGACCACGCCACGCACGCCTACGGCCTAGCGGTTCCCAGTGGCATTATCTCGACCACCGGCGTCGGCGGCCTCACGCTGGGCGGTGGCATCGGCTATCTCGCGCGCGCCTATGGCCTGACCATCGACAACCTGCTCGGCGTGGACATGGTGCTCGCCGACGGCAGCGTGGTCACGGCGAACGAGAAGGAGCCTTCTGATCTCTTCTGGGCGGTGCGCGGCGGTGGCGGCAACTTTGGCGTCGTGACCTCGTTCCTGTTCCAGGCGCATCCTGTCCATACGGTCTATGCTGGGCCGATGCTGTGGGAGATGGAGCAGGCGGCTGAGGTGATGCGCTGGTACGGCGAGTTCATCACCCAGGCGCCCGACGACATCAACGAGTTCTTCGCCTTTCTGATCGTTCCGCCGGGACCGCCTTTCCCGGAGCATCTGCACAACAAAAACATGTGCGGCGTGGTCTGGTGCTACACGGGGCCGCTGGAGCAGGCCGAGGCGACGTTCCGTCCCATCCGGGAGCAGTTTCCGCCCGCGCTCGATTTCGTCGGTCCCGTTCCGCATCCCGCGCTCCAGGGCATGTTCGACGCGCTCTACGCGCCAGGGCTTCAGTGGTATTGGAAAGCGGACTTCGTCAGCACTCTCAGCGACGAGGCAATCAAAGCCTATATCGAGCACGGCTCGCGGCTGCCAACGATGCAATCCACCATGCATCTCTATCCGGTGAACGGCGCGGCGGGGCGGGTGGGGCAGGACGACACGGCATGGAGCTATCGCGACGCGACCTGGGCCGAGGTTATCGTGGGCGTTGACCCTGATCCGGCAAACAAGGAGCGCATCGTCGAATGGGCCAGGGACTACTGGGACGCCGTTCACCCCTTCTCGGCTGGGGGCGCGTACGTGAACTTCATGATGGATGAGGGAGAAGATCGCATCAAAGCGTCGTACCGCGAGAACTACGCGCGCCTCGCGGCGATCAAGGCGCAGTACGATCCAGCGAACTTCTTCCGCGTGAACCAGAATATCAAGCCTGCCCTGTGAGCGAGAAAGGCGGCGCGCAATGCGCTACGACGTTATCATCGCTGGCGCGGGGTCCGCGGGCTGTGTGCTGGCCGCGCGTCTGAGCGAGGAGCCTTCGCGCTCCGTCCTGCTGCTGGAGGCCGGACCAGACTACGCTGGCGCGGAGCTTCCCACCGAGATTGCCAACGGCTACACCCCTGCCTATACCCACGATTGGGGCTATGCGCAACGACCAGACCAACAGGGGCGCGCCATCCCGCTGCCACGCGCGAAGCTGGTAGGTGGGTGCTCGGCGACGAACGCGACGTTTGCCTTACGCGGCGCTCCCAGCGACTATGATGAGTGGGCGGCGCAAGGTAATGATGGTTGGGCCTTCGCCGATGTCCTGCCATTTTTCCGCCTGCTCGAAAGTGATCTGGACGTTCATTCGGAGTGGCATGGCGCGACGGGTCCCTTGCCGATCCAGCGCTACACGCGCGACGAGATGACAGCCGTGCAGCGGGCGTTCCTCGAGGGCTGCGCCGAGCTTGGCTATGCGCGTGTGGCCGACCACAACGCCCCCGGCGCGGTTGGGGCGGGGCCAACGCCGATGAATACGATTGGCGGTGTGCGGCAGAGTACGGCGGTGACTTATCTGGCGCAGGCGCGCAGCCGCCCGAACCTGACCGTCCGCAGTCGCGCCCTGGTAGATCGCGTGGTCTTCGAGGGGCGGCGCGCCACAGGCGTTCGCTTGGCCGCGCCGGATGAGACGATCTGGGCCAATACAATCATCGTCGCGGCTGGCGCCTATAACAGCCCCATGATCTTGATGCGCTCGGGCCTTGGCCCAGCGGAGCATCTGCGCGCGCTGGGCATCCCGATCCTGCAGGATATGCCAGGCGTGGGCGCGAATCTGGTGGACCATCCCTTTGTCGCGCTACGCTTCGCCGCGCCGGACGCCGCCTACGTCGAGGGATGCCCTGGGTTCCAGACGCTGCTGACGCTCAAGAGCGACGAGGCGCTCCAGCAGCACGATCTGCACATCTTTCCCTACTCGATCTACCAGCCCGACGTGCGCTCGGAGGCGGCGCAGTTCTCCCTCTCGGTCGCGGTGATGAAGCCGCGCTCGCGTGGCCGGCTCCGCCTGCGCTCAGCGGAGCCTGGCGCCCCTCCTGAGATCGATCTTGGCTACTTTAGCGACTCGCATGATCTGCTGCGCCTGCTCAAGGGCATTCAAGCGGCCCGACAGATCGCCCAGACAGCCACCATGAGAGAACTGGCGCTACAAGAGGTTCATCCAGGCGCCGAGTGGCCGGGCGCCGCTACGCATCTGGAGGATGCAATGCGCGCTGAGGCGCAGAGCTACCACCATCCCGTGGGGACCTGTCGCATGGGGTCGGCCAGCGACGGGATGGCGGTAGTTGACGCGCGGGGAAGCGTTCATGATATCGAGGGACTCAGGGTGGTGGACGCCTCGATCATGCCCACCATTCCAGCAGCCAACACCAATCTGCCCACAATCATGCTTGCGGAGCGCTGTGCCGCCTGGCTCACCCACTGATTTCTCTCTTGGCGCCACTGCCTTGGCCGGATGACGCCGTATGATATAGCGCCAGGCGGCCCTCGCCGTCGTGCGTGGGTTC
>DATAOM010000235.1:0-2665 GCA_036265775.1 Ktedonobacterales bacterium
TGAAGTGACTACTTCAGCGGCGGCGTCTCTACCAGCCGCAGCCCCAGAATATCCGCCAGTTCTTTGAGCGCCTCGACCAGCGCCACATCGCCGCCGCACCCGCTGGCCAGTTGATCCAGAATCGTGAGGGCTGTCGGCGTATCGAGATCGTCGTTGAGCGCCGCGTTGAAGCGCTGGCGAGCCTCATCGGCGCGCTCGCTCGCTGCATCGTCCGCAACGGCAGACCGCGGCAGCGGACGGTTCGCGGCCTCGGCGAAGCAGGCGGCGCGTTCGGCGCTGCGTCGCATATCCTCGTCAGTGTACTCCCAGGGGTCACGATAACGGTGGGAGAGCAGCAGCACGCGCACCGCGTCGGCGCTATACCGCTGCAGCAGGTCATGCGCCAGCACGAGATTGCCGAGCGACTTGCTCATCTTCTCGTCACCCAGATAGACCATGCCGCAATGCATCCAGATTTGGACGAATGGCCGCTCACCCGTGGCGTTCTCGCTCTGGGCGATCTCGCAGGTGTGGTGCGGGAAGATGAGATCAGCGCCGCCACCATGAATGTCTATCTGGTCGCCGAGATAGCGCATCGCCATCGCGCTACACTCGATGTGCCAGCCCGGCCGACCTGGTCCCCACGGACTCTCCCATGCTGGCTCATCGTCCTGGCGCGCCTGCCAGAGGACGAAATCAAGCGGGTCTTGCTTGCGGGGGTCAGTGGGCGTATTTCCACGCTCGTTCGCCGTCGCCAGCCATTCGCCGTAACCATGATAGCCAGCCGCCTCGGCCAGCGCGCCGAAGCTGGGATCGCTAGCGATATGAAAGTAGACCCAGCCGTCGCGCTCGTACGCGTGGCCATCTGCGAGCAGGCGCTCGATGATGCGGATCATTTCGGGGATCTCGTCGGTTGCCCGCACGTAGTGCGTCGGCGGCAAGACGTTGAGCGCGCGTAAATCAGTGAGATAGCGCTCGACTTCCTGCTGGCCCAACTCGTCCCACGACATGCCTTTTTCGCGCGCCTTACGCAGAATATCGTCGTCAATATCGGTGACATTCTGCACATAGTTGACCGACTGACCGTGCGCGCGCAGGAATCTGATGAGCGTATCATAGTACACGTTGATGGCGGCGTGGCCGAGATGGGTCGTGTCGTATGGCGTGACTCCACAGACATAGAGCGTCACCTCATCGCCCAGCGGACGAAGCGGCTCAACCTGCTGCGTCAGTGTATTGAAGAGTTCCATGTCGTCGTCAGGCTCCCGTCTCAGATACTCTCAGGCGTTGGTTCAGTTCGCTTCAGTCAGGAAGTTGTTCGGGCAGGCGAAATAACGTTGTCGCGTTGCGCGTGGTGATGGTGGCGATCTCCTCATCGTTGACACCGCGCTCGCGCGCCAGCGTCTGCGCCACCAGCGCGACCCGCTGCGGCTCGTTGCGTTTGCCGCGTAGCGGCTGTGGCGAAAGATAGGGGCTGTCTGTCTCCACCAGGATGCGATCCTCCGGCGCCCATGCCGCTACATCGCGTAGTTCCTCATTACGTGGATAGGTCAGTGGGCCAGCGAACGAGAGATAGAAGCCCAGGTCGAGCGCGTCGCTGGCCATGGCGCGGTCGCCGATGAAACAGTGGAAGACTCCGCGCACTCCGTCGCCGTGCGCACGCAGCAGCGCGACTATATCGGCATGCGACTCTCGGTTATGCAGGATGACGGCGAGATCGAGGTCGCGGGCAAGCTCAAGTTGCGCTACCAGCGCGTCGCGCTGCACATCGCGTGGGGAGAGATCGCGATAGAAGTCCAGCCCGATCTCGCCAATCGCGACGACTCCGGACGCCTGCGCCAAGTCCCGCTGTTCGGCGAGCGCCTCGGGTGTCAGCGTGCTGGCGTCATGTGGATGTGTGCCGACACCCACAAAGATGCGGCCCGGGTGGCTCCCGGCAAGGCTCAGGGCGTCCCTGCTGGTCGCAACGTCTATCCCCGGCACGATCAGCCGCCCGATTCCGCTGGCGAAGGCGGCGGCGATAACTGCCTCGCGGTCGCTGGCGAACTGCCGCATCTGCACATGACAGTGGGTATCAATCAGCACAAGCAGCGGCTCCCATCAGCGTGTGGTGCAGAAAAATCGGGTGAATCGCTGTGCTACAGCACTACAGAGTATAGGCGCCGGGCGTTCTCACTGTCAATTGTGAAGCAATGGAATACGCGGCTATTCTTCCGCCCTTTCGGCAGCCACGTCGAGCGCCAGTCGGTAGGCTTCGCGCCGCGACATCGCAAGCTCGCCCGCCACTCGCGCCGCAGCATCGCGGGTGCTTTTCCCCTCGGCAAGCAAAACTCGCAGCCGCGTTCGGGCTGCCTCTTCTCGCTCCGCTGGCTCCATCGCCGACTCACCGTGTCTGGCATCCTGTGCGCTGGCGACGACGAGCGTATACTCGCCGCGTGGCTCCTCTTGCTGGTAGCGCGCGCGAAGATCGGACAGCGTGCCACGCTGCCATTCCTCGTGTACCTTCGTCAGTTCGCGCGCCAGAGAGGCGTCGCGGTCGCCCAGTATGGCCAGCAGGTCGTCCAGGCAGGCGCGCAGCCGATGGGGAGCCTCGTAGAGTACCAGCGTACGCGGCTCGTCTCGTACGCTGGCGAGCAGCACGCGTCGCTCCTGCGTCCGGCGCGGCAGGAAGCCGAGGAAGGTGAAC
>DATAOM010000236.1:0-5573 GCA_036265775.1 Ktedonobacterales bacterium
GCTGGCGCGCCTCCTCGACAATCGCCGGGCGCACGTCGGCGGCGATCACCGTCGCGCCGTGGTCGCGCAGCAACTGCTCGGCCAGGCTCATGCCGACATGGCCCAATCCCTGCACCGCTACGCGCACACCCTCCAGTGACGAGCGCCCCAGACCTTCCTCGACCAAGGCCCGCATGCCGCAGACGACGCCGTAGGCTGTGCTGGGCGAGGGATCGCCGCTGCCACCCTGAGCGCGCGGAATACCAACAACATGCCGCGTTTGCGTGCGAATCTCGGTCATGTCCTGCGGCGCGGTACCGACATCCTCGGCGGTGATGTAGCGCCCGCCCAGGCTCTCGACGAAGCGACCGAAGGCGCGGAAGCGCGCCGCACGCAATGCCGGATCGCTCTCTTCCTTGCCATCCGCCAGTATGACAGCCTTCGCCCCACCCAACGGGAGGCCCGCGACGGCGGCCTTGTAGGTCATCCCTTCGGAGAGCCGCAACACGTCCAGCATGGCCTCTGAGTTGGAGTCGTAGCGCCGCACGCGCGTCCCGCCGAGACCTGGTCCCAGCGTCGTGTCGTGGATGGCGATGATCGCCCGCAGCCCTATCTCGCGGTCGAGCCAGGTCGCGACCTCTTCATGCCCATGCTGGCTCATGTACTCGACATGATCGAACTGCTCCAGGGAATCCACGGGACGCGCCGTCGCGCCCTTCCTGGCGACACGTCGCCGTTGACCTGTCGCGGTTGCCATGCTGCGCCTCCTCGCACTTTATCTAGCCCAATCGGCTACAATTGGACTAGTCCACTGGCTTATTCTTGCTCATTCGACTAGGCCATATGACACCGATTGTACCACAGCCATCGGGTAGCGCAAGAGGGGGCTAATGATTCCGCCAGTTTTCCCATTAGGGTCCAAGATGCTATGCTTGGGCGCGGAAAAAGCGGAAAAATAGAACGCAACGTCTCGGCGCCGGACGTGGCTATCTCTGTATGCGCATGCGTGGCGCTCCACGGTTAGTTCGGCAAACACTTAACAGGGCATTCGACTGTTCCCGCTGAACTCCAATGCGCTGCGCTACAATGCTGATGGTGGCGCATTGTCAGCGCTTCCGGCGATCACCCAATGATGGGAAGATAGTGAGCATACGATGAGCGACGATCCCACCGTCTTCGAGGTCCGTGGCGCGCCGTCTATCACCGTGCGCGAGGCAAACGCCCGCATGGAGAATGAGGAGAATAACGCGCTGCTATTGGATGTGCGCGAGGTCTACGAATATGTTCCGCGCCACCCGACCGGCGCGGTGAACATTCCCATGAGCCAGTTGCAGCGGCGCGTGGGTGAGGTCCCCAAGGACCGCGAAGTCTTGGTGATTTGCGAGCATGGCAACCGCAGCGTGAACGTGACGCGCTTTCTGCGCGCGCAAGGTGTCGCACGCGCCCTCAATGTTGACGGCGGGACCGAGGAATGGGAGCAGGCCAATCTGCCGATGGAGTACGCGCAATCATAGGCGTATCATCAGGCCCAATGAGCTCAGTGACCGGCGTCCGCCACTTCCGCGCCGGTGAGCGCCGCCACGACGGTGTCCATGCCAACGCCGAGCGAGCCTTTTACCAGCGCGAGGTCACCTGCCGTAAGCTGCGCGCAGAGCAGCGCCACCGCCTTCTCTTTCGCTCTTGCCAGTTCCTCGCGGTCATTTAACGGTGCAGGAAAGTAGATGATGCGCGCAGGTTCCAAGCCAGCCGCCAGCGCCGCCTCGTAGGTGTAGCGCGTATCCTGGCCTACCAACACGGCGCGCTCGATTCCGCTCTGCGCCAGAGCAGCGCCCACCGCCGCATGTTCCGCAGGCGAGTAGTCGCCCAATTCGAGCATGTCGCCGAAGACAAACCAGCGCCGCGCGCCAGCAGGTATCTGTGCGCCGCGTAAAGTCTCCAGCGCCGCCAGCGCCGACTGCCGGTTCGAGTTATAAGAATCATCGATCACGACGCAGCCATTGACGCCTAGCTTGACCTCGCCGCGCCGTTTCGCCGGGTGAAGCTCTCCTAGCGCCACAGCGATCTCTTCCAATGGCATGCCACAACTCAACGCGACGCCGCTGGCCGCCGCCGCCGTCGAGACGGCGTGCGCTCCTGGCAGTTGGAGGTGAACTGGTGATTGTTGACCTTCATGAATGAGCGTGAAACTTAGGCCGGTCAGCGTATCGCCCTTCACATCCACTGCGCGCACGTCCGCTCCCTCAGCGCGCCCATAGGTGAGGATGCGCGCATGCGTCCGGCTCGCCATGCCACGCACATCCGCGTCGTCTGCATTGAGAATCGCCAGCCCATCGGGCGCCAGCGCGTCCACGATCTCACCCTCCGCCTGGATCACCTGCGCCATGCCGCCGAAGAACTCTAAATGTTCCGGCCCGACAACCGTCACGACGGCGATCTCCGGTGGCGCGATGCGGCAGAGCGCGGCGACCTCGCCTACGCGCTGGGCGCCCATCTCGATCACGGCGTAGCGGTGCTCTGGCAGGAGGCGCAGAAGTGAGACGGGAACACCAGTCTCGGTGTTCAGGTTGCCAGTTGTGCGTAGCGTGGGCGCGAGTCGCTCCAGCAGCGCCGCCGTGGCCTCCTTCACGCTGGTCTTGCCGTTGCTGCCTGCAATTGCGATGACCCGCGTCTCCGGCTGCCGCGCCAGTCTTTGCTTGGCCACTTCCTGCAGCGCCGCCAGCGGATCAGCGACGATGACCTGCGGAACACCACGCTCCAGCGCCTCAGAATCAGGCTGCGCGCAGAGAATCGCCGCCGCGCCATGCTCGACCGCCGCGCCGATGTAGCGGTGGCCGTCGGTTGTCTCGCCACGAATCGCCACGAACAGCTCGCCTGGCCGGACCTGCCGGCTATCAATCGCCGCGCCGGGGAAGACTGTGGGCAGCGCGCCGCCGACCACGACGCCAGCGGTCGCGTCCAGCAACTCCTCACTGGAGAACATGCCCGCCTCCCTTGCTCTGTCTATTTGCCTGGATTATGATCGCGCTTCATGGTTGTCGTTTTCAAGGATCAGTAGGCCGTCCTCGACGCCGGTGATACAGGGCGCAGCGCTCGACTCGTCAATCGCGGCGCACCAGTCAAGATCCTTGCCCAGGCCGATTTGTGCGACGGCCCGCCCTGCGCCAGACCCAGCGAGGCGCTCGCGTAACGGCGTCGCCGATGACATCGCCGCATCGCTCAACTCCGCCGCGATACGCGCGCCACTCTCCATCTCGACGCGATAGTCCAACTTCTCCATATGATCAGCAATGGCGCGCGTGAGATAGCCCGCGCAGAGCGTGTCGTCATACGCTGGCTGGCGCTCGCGTCCGGCGCAGACAATGACAATGCTGGCCTGGTCGGCGGACCGGACTGATCGGACCGCCGCCTGGACGACCACCTCGGCATTGCGGTAGCTGCCAGCGAAGATAACATGTCCACCTGTGCATGCGTGCAATGCGCGTGTGCCATTCGTCGTGACGAAGAGCAATTCACGACCAGCGAGGTCCGCACGCGCATACTCGTCGGGCGAGTTGCCAAGATCGAAGCCCGGTGGCGCAACGCCCTCACGCTCGCCGCCCAGCAGGAAGCGTCCAGGTTCGCGGCTCGCGCGCTCCAGCGCCGTCTCGACGTCTGGGGCGAGCAGGACCCTTCGGCAGCCTCTATCGAAGGTGACCGCCAACGTCGTCGTGGCGCGAATGACATCCACCACCACATAGACACTACCAGCGCGCCGGTTGGGATCGCTCTCGACAAAAGCAGGGACGAGCGCCACGTCAATTAGCAGTGGTCGCATCTCGTCCTCCTCTAGCCATCCATCATTCCCCGCTTCACAGGCCATTGTACACACCGGCGTCCACACGGCGAGGCGCGCGCCAATGGCGTCATAGTGGGTGTGATACGATGAAGCTGCTGGCTTGAGTCGCTTGTCTGTGCATGTATGTGATAGAACGTACGCGGCGATGAGGATGCGCCGCGCTATACCCGCGTTAGCTGCGCGCCGCTAAGACGCCATTCTGGGACGGTGATGAGCAATGGGGACACGACGAGGAAGGCCACCGTACTGGCGGACGCCAACGCCGACGCCTGAGCGACGGGTCAAGGCACGGCTGAAGCTCACAGGATTGACGCCAGCGGATGGTCAGTGGCTGGCGCAGACATTGCCCGCCCTGCAGCAGCGCGTGCGTCCCCGACCCGACGCCGTGCGCATCGAGGATGTCGTGCTGCATCACCGCTCCGGGCGGCTCGGCATCGCCGACGCGCTCGACGCGACCGCCGATCTGCTGGAGCCGTTCGCGGCGGCTGGCGCGGCGGTGGAGCACCGCAACGAGTGGTACATCGACGACGAAGAAGAGGACGCCGAGGACGAGCAGGACGACGCCGATAGCTCCTCCGCCTCGCGCGCGATGGCGAAGCTGCTCAAGCAGCTCGCCGAGGCCGAGCCTGACCTGATGGTGAGCCTGCGTATGGTCGTGGACGCTGAAGGTGACGACGCCGGCGCCGCAGCCATCTATTGGGCGGGGCTCGCGCTCGCCAATCGCTGACGCATCGCCGATACGACACCGGGAGACGCCGCCATGCGCGTGATGATCTGGGTGGACATGGAGGGCATCGCGGGCATCGAGGCATGGGACCAGGTGACCGGCGGCAAGCCGCAGTATGAAGAGGGCCGCCGTCTGATGACCGGCGAGGTCAACGCGGCGGTGCGCGGCGCGAAGGCGGCAGGCGCGGACGACATAATCGTAGTAGATTGCCACGGCGCCGGTGGCTCCTATAGCTTTAAGAGCCTGATTCCCGAACAGTTAGAGGGTGGCGCGACGTACGTGTTGGGGCACGCCTGGTGCCGCTACATCGAGCCGCTGAAGGAAGGTTGCGACGCGGCGCTGCTCGTCGGCGCGCACGCGATGGCTGGAACGCCTGATGGCGTTATGTGTCATACCGTCAGCAGCGAGGCGTGGTACAACGCCTGGGTCAACGACCAGCTCGTCGGCGAGAGCGGCATCGAGGCGGCGATCTGCGGCGTCTGGGATACGCCGGTGGTCTTCGTCGCTGGGGATGACGCTACCTGCCGCGAGGTGACGGAACTTTTGGGAGAGAAAGTCGTGACTGCGCCCGTCAAGACCGGCCTGGGCCGCTACTCCGCGCGCACACTCAGCCACGGTGACGCCTGCGACCTTATCCAGCGGCGCGTTGTAGAGGCGCTCACCAACAAGGACTGGCCAGCGCCCTATAAACCCTCCAGCCCAGTGACCTTCACCGTCGAGCTGGCCGCGCCGGACCACGCGCTCGCCTTCGCCAACCGTCCCGGCGTCGAGGTCGTCAATCCACGCAAGGTCGTTGCGACCGGCGAGGATTTCTGGGATCTGTGGGACCGCTTCTGGTACCGCGCCTAGTCAGCGCTCGCTCTGCTTCGGCGGGAAAAGACCGGCGACGCGCAGATGGGCGATGTCGTTGAGCGCCATGATGAGCGTGTTCGGCCCTTTGACGCGCACGACCGAGATGGATGTATTCGCCGTCGGGAAGAAGTAGTCGCGCTGCAGGCCTAGAATCGCCGCGAAATAGGCGTTGATCGCGCC
>DATAOM010000237.1:0-8641 GCA_036265775.1 Ktedonobacterales bacterium
CATCTGCGCCGTTGTGCGGTGAATCGATCGGTGAATTGGTCATGGACGCGCCTCCCGCCGAGGACTTGCAAGGACTCGTGGACGTATGCGCCTCAAGGCGGGCGAGCGCCCCTTCTACAACAGAATACGAGCGTGTTAAGAGCGGGTTAGTGTTTAGTGTACGTGATACACTAACTGTGCTCGGAATTATACCACGGCAGGGGAAGGGCGCCAAGGCGTTGCTGGCAAACACTCAGAGCCTACTTGACCGCGCCTAGCCCGCCAGCTCCAGTTGTCTTGGCGTGTTGCGGGCGAAAGCGGCGCTAAGTGTGAGGGCAAGCCCTGCCCCCAGCACAACAGCCGCAAAAATTGTGCCGATGATGGCTTCGATAAGGGGGATCTGACCAAGTCCGTCACCCGCATTGGCGATGTCGGCCAGAGGGGCGAACGCAATCCATGCCGCTACACCATCGGCCATCAGGAAGGCCCCTATACCTGCCACTGCTACGCCAAGGGGCAATTGCAGCGCGCGCGTCGGAGGCCGCCCGGCGATTCTTCGGGTGATCGTCCGGCGTTCGGCGTACAACGTCGCTAGAGTGGCTAACAGTCCAAACGCGGCGACGACAACGGCCATCGGGCCAAGGATATTGACACGGTCAACCGCGTCGGTCAACCAGGGTCGCCAGTTCTCACATGCGGGCACCTGCTCCGCAAGACACACCGCTATCGAGCGCATATCAGACGCCGCCATACGCGAGCGCTCTCCGAAGGCCACGGTCCCCAGACACAGGGCAAAGAAGCCCAGCCCCAGCCACCAACGACGTGAACCGCGCGAGGCGAGGGTCAACAGCGCCCAGGCGGCGATGGCGAGGACAAAGGCGCACAGCGCCGAGATCTGCGCCCACATGTGGAACGGGTGTAGCATCTCGTAAACGGTGTCGGTACCCATGCGACGTCCTTCCCTGGGCGTTATCTTATTTGCCCTCAGTATAGGTTATCCATAGGGTATCTGACGCCAGTCGTTGACGTAGCGCCGCGCTAGAGGCAGAACGCATATGACGAGACGCCTATCGCGCATTTCGATAAGCAGTTCTTCTGTTAGAATTGCGTGAGAATAGAGATGTGATGGGCGCTCGACCGATCAGCAAGCGCTCGCTTCACATGAGCGCGCCTACGGGCTTTCCCGGACCTTTTCCGGACTTTTGCGCATTTCTCTAGACACTCCGAATGATGGTATGATAGAGTAGTCGCATATCCGAGTACGTAGGTAGCAATTGGACTCTGTTTGATTTTTCTTGTGTTGGGGTAGGTTGGTCTGTGGTCGCTACACAGCGCTCGTTTTCCCTTTCTTGCGCCGCTCATCGCGGTGATGTCCAATGCAATCTCGGCGATTCGGATCAATCGCATCTGTTCTAGACTAGACCGTCGAGTGTGTCGCATGTTGTATTGCGCGCCGCCCACCCTTGTGAGCTATGACGAGGAGCGTCTCCGTGTCTGATGAAATCGCGCTGTTTATTGATTTTGAAAACATCCGCTACAGCCTGATCAACGTTCAGCATCGTGAGCCGGACCCACAGGAGTTGATCGGGGTCGCTCGCCAGTTTGGAACGGTTATGGTCGCGCGGGCGTATGCGGACTGGCAGCGGCAGCCGGACTTCTTCAAAGGAAGCCTGACCGCTGCGATGATCGACCGGGTTGATTGCCCAGCGAAAGTGCGCGAGCGCTTCCGCCAATCCCCTGGATACGTCCCAGCGCCCTATGATCGGGATGATCACGCCGCGCCAAACGACCAGCAGATGTCCGACGACGAGTTCATCGACGATGAGCAGCGTCTCGACGAGCCAGAAATGGAAAGCGACGCTGGCGCCCTCGAAGACGCACAAGCCGAGCCCATGGACGAAGCGCAGGAGAGCGACGAAGAGTTCGCTGGCGACGAAGCTGAGTTGGACGACGAGCCGCAGCCGCGCATGGAGCCTGCGCAGTTCAATGGCCCCAGCGGCTACTATCCGCAGCCGCAGCAGGTCATCACGCAGAGCACCGTTGACCTGAACATGCTCATGGACATCATCGAGACTGTCTTTGACCGCCCCTCGATCAATACCTTCGTCCTGATGAGTGGAGACCGCGACTTCACTCGTATCTGCGCCCGCCTCAAGCTGCGCCTGAACAAGCGTGTGATCGTGGTTGGCGTGCCAGGAACCGTGAGTCGCGACTTGATCAGCGCCGCCGAGCAGTTCATCCCGCTTGGCTTCCCGCAGGGGGCATCAGCGTACGGCAACGGCGGCGGGTATATGCGTGCGCCGTCGCCTGCCCTGTATATGCCGCAAGGGCCGGTCGAGCCAGAGGAGTCGGGGTTCATCCAGTTCCTCGACTATATCGACCGCCACTGGTCGTGGCGCACCATCAGCGGCATCGCCAACTTCATCGGCGATCCGTTCAATCCGAAGAACCGCTTCCGTGGTCGCCTGACCCGTGATTCCGCGCGCGACCTGCTCCGCATCTGCCTCGACGAGAACATCCTCATCATGGGCAAAGACGCGATGGGCGGCGAGAACCTGATCCTCAACCGGGAGCATCCCGCCGTGGTGGCTGTGCTCGAAGAGCAGGCCGCGCAGTAGAGCGACACGGCGAGAGATAGCAGAGATGGCAAGCGTTCTCGTCACCGGCGCGACGGGAACGCTTGGCCGCGCTGTGGTCCACGCGCTGCTCGCCGGTAGACATACAGCCCGCGCCCTCAGTCGCCGTGTGCAGGTCGCGCTCCCAACCGGCGCCGAACTCGTCGTGGGTGATCTCGCGCAAAATACTGACCTGGCGGAAGCGCTCACTGGTGTGAACGCGATCATCCACTGCGCGAGCGATCCTAAGCACGCCCAAATTGTTGACGTGGAGGGGACGCGCCGTCTCCTGGAGGCGGCAAGTGGCGCCACGCCACACCTGATCTACCCCTCTATCGTCGGCATAGACCGCAGCGCATATCCCTATTATCAGGCCAAGCTCACCGCCGAGCAGCTTATTGCGCTGGGACCGCTGCCCTGGACGATCCTGCGCGCCACCCAGTTCCATGACTTCGTCGCCAGGCTTCTGCGGTCGTTTGGCGTCGCCACGAGCGCCGAAATCGTCATCCCCGACGGCATGCGCTTCCAGTCGGTGTATGTCCGCGAGGTCGCCGCGCGACTGGTCTCGTTCGTCGAGCGCGGTCCCGTTGGGCGCGACGCCGACATGGGCGGGCCAGAGATTCTCACCTTCGACGCGATGGCCGCAGCTTATCTGCGCATCCGTGGCCGTTCCGCCACGATACGCTCAGCCAATCTCAGCGGCGCCCTGCACGACGTATTCCGCTCCGGCGTGAACCTCACACCCGACCACGCGCAGGGCGTCGTGACCTGGGACGCCTGGCTCGGGCGCCGATTCCCTCCAGACGCCGCAGGATAGCGCGCAGATAGACGAGGCGCGCACAATACCTCGCAAGAGTATCTCGCAGCCGTAAGCGTGCGCCTCATCAGCGTCTCATCAAACTCGGTCGTGGAGCCTGGTCCGTGACCCTATTCGGAATCGTGGCGCGAATTGCGGCTGGCGGCGCCTCCCTTGCGACCGGCCTCGCGCGCCTCTTCGCTGCTCCATTCATGCGCCGTGCCCTGCATGTGCGCGGCGCGTCCGCCTTTGCTGGCGATCTCGCGTTGTTTCTGCGGGTCCATCGATGCGAAGCCCCGCCCCCGTCCTTTGCGCTCGTGTGCCATGCTGGAACCCTCCTCTGTAATCCTCCTAGGGGTCTCCATTCTGCGCAGACCTGCGATCCAGGTGATGGGCACAACCTACACGTTCGCTGCTTCCGCTTACCACGCCACCGACGCGCTTGAAAGAAGTGACATACAAGGTCGCTGGCGCGCCAGGACGGTCGCGCCAATAGAAGAACTCAGCTACCTGGGGGAAAACATCAGGCGCACAGGCTCGGCGCGGCGGCGCCACACGCCTCCACGTGGGCGCGCTCAGCGGTAAGTGTGCGCATTGTATCAGAGATGCGCCGATAACGCCAGCGTTGAGACATCCTCTGGCGGCGCAAGGGGTGTTTGACCCTGCCCGCATGCGGGGCTATACTCTGTCTACACGCTCGCCAGCGCATCGCGAGAACTGGGAGGCGACGCCATGACAGGCCCGACACAGCCCTATTTCGTTTCGTCTCTGCCCGCCGCGCAAGCGTCTCCAGCGCTTGAGTTGCCAGAAGAATACAACGCGGCGGCGGCGTTTGTCGATGGCGCGCTCGCCGCTGGCTGGGGCGGCCGTGTCGCGCTACGTTCCCCCGACGGCGAGTGGACCTACGCGCAACTGGCCGAGAAGGTCAATCGCGCGGGCAACGCGCTCCAGTCGCTGGGCGTCGAGATGGAGCAGCGCGTCGCCATCCTGCTCTACGACTCCCCCGAATTCGCCGCCGCCTTCTTCGGCGCGATCAAGATCGGCGCGGTCGCGGTTCCCCTCAACACGCAATTGCGCGTGCAAGACTACCTCTACATGCTCAACGACAGTCGCGTCGTCGCGCTGGTCGTCGAGGAAGATCTCTGGGCGCAACTGGCGCCACGTCGCGAGGAGCTGCGCTTCCTGCGCCACGCGCTGCTGGTCCGGCGGGGCGCGGAGAATGGGAATCCCGCGCTTGGCGGTGGCGACTTCAGCGCGTTGCTGGAGCAGGCGGCGAACAACCTGACTCCCGCGCCGACCACTCGCGATGACGCGGCGCTCTGGCTCTATAGCTCCGGCAGCACGGGATTCCCCAAAGGCTGCGTGCATCTGCAGCACGATATGTATTGCTGCGTCGAGCAGTACGCCAAGCCAATCTTGAATCTGACTCCCGACGACATCACCTTCTCCGCTGCCAAGCTCTACTTCGCTTACGGCCTGGGCAACGGGCTGTACTTCCCGCTCTCCGTCGGCGCAAGCGCCTTCCACTTCCCTGGTCGCGTAACGCCCGACGCCGCCTACCAGATCATCAGCGAGCGGCGACCCACCATCTTCTTCGGCGTACCAACGCTCTACGCGGCGATGCTGGCCGTGCCAGACGCCGAGCAGCGCTACGATCTCTCCTCGCTGCGCCTCTGCGTCTCGGCGGGCGAATCGCTGCCACCCGATCTCTTCACGCGCTGGCGCGACCGCTTCGGCGTCGAGATTCTTGATGGCATCGGCAGCACCGAGGCGCTGCACATCTTCATCTCCAACCGCGCCGGGCAGGTCACTCCCGGCAGCGCCGGCCAGGTCGTCCAGGGCTACACGGCGGCGCTGCTCGACGAGCAGGGGCAGCCCGTTCCGCAGGGCGAGATCGGCAACCTCCTCATCTCCGGCGACAGCATCTGTTCGCAGTACTGGAACAAGCACGAGCGCACCAAGGCGACCATCTGTGGCGCGTGGATCGCCACAGGAGACAAGTTCTATCAGGACCAGAACGGCGCCTACTGGTACGCCGGGCGCTCCGACGACATGCTCAAGGTGAGCGGGCAGTGGGTCTCGCCAGTAGAAGTAGAGGCGGCGCTGAGCGCGCATCCGAGTGTGCTGGAGGCGGCGGTGGTCGGCCACGCCGACGCCGATGGACTGATCAAACCGCATGCCTTCGTCGTGCTCAACGCGGGCGAGCAGCCCAGCCCGGAGCTGGCCGAGGCGCTCAAGCAGCACGTCAAGACGACGCTCACCCCGGTCAAATACCCGCGCTGGATCGATTTCGTCGCCGAACTGCCCAAGACCGCGACCGGCAAGGTGCAGCGCTATGTGCTGCGCAATCAGCTCGCCGGGGAGGCTGGCGCGCCAGCGGAGGGCGCATAAGAGAGGAGGAGCGGCCACGCGCCTCAGGCGTGGCGCTGCCCGGAGGAGATCATGGAGCAAATCGAGATCGCAGGGCTTCGTATCGCCTATGAGCGGGCAGGCGATGGGCCACCGCTGGTCCTCCTGCACGGGGGCTTCGGCTTCGACAGCCGCTCGTGGCGGCGGCAGCTCGACGACCTGTCTGACGAGTTCACGGTAGTGGCGTGGGACATGCCGGGAGGCGGACGCTCGTCCGACCCGCCTGAGACGTTCCGCGCATCTGACTTCGCCGACTGCCTCGCGGCGTTCATCGGCGCGCTAGGCTTGCAGCGCCCCCACCTGCTCGGGCTGTCCTTCGGCAGCGCGCTGGCGCTGGAACTCTACCGCCAGCATCCTGCCATTCCCAGGAGCCTGATCCTGGCGTCGGCATACGCTGGGTGGGCGGGCTCCTTGCCGGAGGAGGCGGTCGAAGCGCGCAAGCAACACGTGATGAGGGCGCTTGACCTGTCACCCGCGCAGTGGGCGAGCGAGTGGAGCCCGAGCATGCTGTCGCCCTCGGCGCCAGCCGAGTTGGTCAACGAGGTCGAAGCGTCCCTCTCGGCATTCCATCCGGCCGGACAGCGGGTGATCGTTCGGGCGTTCGGCGATCAAGATCTGCGCGACGTGCTGCCACGCGTCGCCGTACCGACACTACTGCTCTACGGCGACAAGGATGTGCGTTCACCCTTGCCTGTCGCCGAGGACCTTCACGCCAGGATTCCGGAGTCGCGGCTGGTCATCATGCCAGGCGTTGGGCATGTGAGCAACATCGAAGCGCCCGAGCGGTTCAATGCCGAGGTCTGCGGCTTCTTGCGGTCAGTGGAACAGTAGGATCGCGAACATGCCACACCGTGGTCATGGAACATAGATGGTCATGGAACATAGACAGGTATCTACTGGCAAGGAGAAGTACATGCGCTGGGTTTGGGTGATCGTTGGTGTGCTCGCGCTTGGCACGGGCGTGTTGTGGACCCTGCAAGGTCTCAATATCGTCGCGGGGAGCGCGATGAGCGGGCAGGGCATTTTCGTGATTATTGGCCCCATTGTCGCGCTGATCGGAGTGGCGCTGCTGTTCATCGGCTTCCGCCAGCGGCCATCGGCGTCCTGATGACGCGATAGATGACGCGATAGAGGAAGGGCAGGACATGCGAACCACAGCGCGCAACACTCCAGAGGTTATAGCGGCGGATACGATTGGTCGCGCGTGGCTGAGCGTCGCCGAGCGCATCCTCGCCGATGGCTCGTCCTCGACCTATGATGGGCTACCGATGGTCGAGCTAGCCCACATCACGCTCGATGTCACAGTGCCCAATCCCGACGACGCCATCATCAGCAAGTATGGCGATCCGGAGCGGCTGGCGTGGATGCGCGCGAATTTCCGTGATTATGCCCGCGTGGCAGCCCTTGGCGACGCCGATAGCTACGCGACACGACTCTACAATTACGAACACAGCGGGCGCGATCAGGTCGCCTGGGCGATCGAGCGATTACAGCGCGACTCCCTCTCGCGCTCGGCGACCATCACCACCTACCAGCCGCTCACCGATACCAGCTACATCCCCTGCGTCAGCCTGCTGGACTTCTGGCTTCCCGATGGTGCGCTCGAACTCGTCGTCTACGCGCACAGCATCGATTTCGGAGCGAAGGGCTACGGCAACCTGGTCGAGCTTGCCGCGCTACAACAGCATGTCGCCAGCGCCCTCGCTGCTCCCATCGGGCGCCTGCTAATGATCGTCAAGTCCGCGCACGTCTACGAGACCGAGGTCGCCTACATGCGTGCTATTCTGGCGGAAACACGCGAAGGCTAGCCCGGCGTCTTGACACCGCTGTGCAACATCTCCAGTGTCTGCGCCACCCGCCGCATCCGCGTCGCCTCGCGTTTCGCGCTGGTGAACCACTCGACGTACTCGCGCTGGTGCGTGAAGGAGAGGCGATCAAAGACGGCGCGCGCCTCTGGGTCGCTCGCGAACGCCACGGCGAGATCGTCGGGAACCTCGACATTACGTGGCTCCTCATCCAGCGCCAGCGTCACATCCACTGGCATACCCGGCGCCAGCCCGCACGCCTCGCGAATCTCGCGGCGAAGCGGCAGGTAGTAACGCCCACCATAGACCGCGACTGTTGAGCGATAGGTGTAGTCGCCATTCAGCGTCACGCGCACCGGCGGGCGCTTCTTCTTGCTCAGCGCCGCGACCACTTCGGCCGGAACCACGATGAAGAGCGACGAGGGATCGTCCGATCCCACTATCGTTGCGAAGCGTTGCTCTGGCATACTCGTCTCCACTTGAATCAGCGGCCAGTGAACACCGTGCGTTCGTCCACGAAGCACAGGCCGTTGCCATCGGGATCGAACGCGTAGAATGAGCGCTCTCCCCATGGGCGTGTCACGATCTCGCCCGCGCTCGCGTCATGAACCATCTCCGCCGAGAGGCAGTTGAGTTCGCGGGCGCGCGAGTACAGCACGTCGAGTTCGGAGGTCGCAAGATAGACCGGCTGCGGCGCTGACCGCGCTTGCCTGCCTCCTTCCTCTGGACTCATGATGGCAAGGATGACTGGCCCACACTCGAAGTAGTGGCGCTCCTGACTGACGCGGATGCCCGACGCGCCGAGCAGAGCGCTATAGAAGCGCACAGCAGTATCCAGATCAGACACCTCAAGAATGACGCGAAACAGGCGTGGCACGCTCATCTATCATTCCTCTCACTGCCTGGCCATTAATTTCTCCATTATCCCACTGCACCACACGAAACTGGAGATCGCGGCGTCTCGATGGACTTTAATTCCCATTACTCTGTGCTCTGCCTCTCGAGAGCCGTGAGCGCTTGCACATGAGGCGCACAAG
>DATAOM010000238.1:0-3850 GCA_036265775.1 Ktedonobacterales bacterium
GCCGGCGCGGCGGACGGCGGAGGCGGGCGCGGCCTCGTGGGCATCCGCGAGCGCGTCGCGCTGCTCGGTGGGACATCCTCGATGGGGCCAGAGCCGGGCAAGGGCTGGCGCGTGCAGGTCACGCTGCCAATTCAGCAGAATGCGCTTGACCCAGAGGATGAGGCAACGTCCGACGATGCAGGAATAATGGAGCGTGGGCATGCCACTTCAGCCATCAGATGACGTTCCCGTGCGTGTGCTGCTCGTAGATGACCAGACGCTTCTGCGCCAGGGATTTCAGCGGCTGCTGGAACTGAGTGACAACCGAGTGAGCGTCGTCGGCGCGGCGTCGGATGGTGTGGAGGCGCTGGCGTTGATCGAGCGGCTGGAGCGCGAGAACCGGTTGCCGCAGGTCGTCCTGATGGACATTCGCATGCCGCGCATGGACGGCGTGCAGGCCACGGCGCAGATTCGCCCGCGCTGGCCCACGATTCGTGTCCTCATGCTCACGACCTTCGACAACGACGAGTATGTCTTCGACGGTCTGCGCGCTGGAGCGAGCGGGTACATGCTAAAAGATGTCAGCGCCGAGGAGTTGGTCGCGGCCATCCACGCGGCGAGCCGGGGAGAGTCGCCGCTGCAACCCTCCATCGCAGCGAAGCTGGTCGCTAGACTGCGCGCGGAGCCTCCTGAGGCGACTACTACAACGGGAACCGTCCAGGGCGCCGAGATGGCAGACCTGACGGAACGCGAGCGCGAGATTCTGCGCTACCTGGCGCGCGGATCGAGTAATCGCGAGATTGGCGAGACGCTCTATATCACCGAGGGCACGGTCAAGAACCACGTCTCGAACATCCTCAACAAGCTGGCGTTGCGCGATCGCACACAGGCGGCGCTCTGGGCGCGTGAACATAGCCTGGTGTAAGTCCGCCCCCGCCGCTGGCGCGTGTGTCGTACACTGATGCTGAGGCGGCATGGGTGATTTTCACCTGCGCTGCATTACCGCGCCGTGCAATTGAAAAACGCAAAGGAGCGTGAGAGGCCATGGGCAGGCCGCGCGTCTACGTCACTCGCAAGCTGCCGGAGCAGGGGCTTGCGCTGATCAACGATTACTGCGACGCGACGATCTGGGAGGATGAGTTGCCTCCCCTGCGCGAGACGATCCTGCGCGAGACGCGCGACGCCGACGGGCTGGTGAGCCTGCTCACCGATAAGATCGATGGCGAGCTGCTCGACGCCTGCCCGAAGCTACGCGTGGTCAGCAACATGGCAGTCGGCTTCGACAACATCGACGTCCCCGCCGCTACCGCGCGTGGCGTCCTCGCTGGCAACACGCCCGGCGTCCTGACCGAGACGACCGCCGATTTCGCTTTCGCCCTGCTGATGGCCTCGGCGCGGCGCATCGTCGAGGGCGTGGACTACGTGCGCGCTGGACGCTGGCAGACATGGGGGCCGATGCTGCTGATGGGCGCAGACATCCATCATGCGACGCTCGGCCTCGTTGGGTTGGGGCGCATCGGCGTCGAGATGGCGAAGCGCGCCGCCGGCTTCGACATGCGTGTGCTGTACTACGATGTCTTCCGGCGTGAAGACCTGGAGACGGCGCACGACATCACCTACCTGCCGCTCGACGAGGTGCTGGCGCAGGCGGATTTCGTCAGCATCCACACGCCGCTGACCGATGAGACACGCCACCTGATGAACCGCGAGCGCTTGGCGCAGATGAAGCGCAGTGCGATCCTCATCAACACGGCGCGCGGCCCCATTGTGGAGACGGACGCTTTAGTGGAGGCGCTGCGCGATGGCGTGATCGCCGGGGCGGCGCTCGATGTGACCGATCCGGAGCCGCTGCCCGCTGATCATCCGTTGGTTGGGATGGAGAACTGCCTCGTCGTCCCGCATATCGCCAGCGCCAGCGCCGCGACACGCGGCAAGATGGCTGAGATCGCCGCGCGCAACCTGATCGCCGGGCTGAAAGGCGAGGCGCTGCCTGCCGGGCTGAACAACGAGGCGCTGGGCACGGGGCGTTCGGCGCAGCCGCGCGAGTGGGAAACGCAGTGAGCGACGAGAGCCTGTTTATTCCGCCGATGCCTGAAGATAGGTTCTGGGCGCTGGTGGAGCTATCCGGTGGCGACGCGGACAAGATGAAGGCGATCCTGCTGTGGTTCCCGAAGGAAGACATCATCGCCTTCGATCTGCGGCTGGGCGAGGTTCTCGAAAGGCTTGACCGCGAGGACATCCACGACGTGACAGACGGCTCAGATGATGGATTTCTCTACGCCCGCTGCTGGATTGTCTCGCGGGGACGCGAATATTATGAGGCTATGCTTGCCGACCCCTCCAAGGGGAAGGATGCGGAGGACCAGGACAATTTCGAGTTTAACCTTTCGACAGTGTATGCCTACGAGGCGTTGTCTGGTGAAGGCACATGGGAAAGTGTTGGTGAGAAGTACTGGAACGCCTATATCAAGGCACGGGGTAGGGAGTATTCTGGCTGGTCTCGCAGCGTGATACAAGAGCAGACGAGCGCGCTCAACGAGGAGCGAGAGGAGAGAACGATGAGGTTGGCGAGCCGCATGGAGCGGCTAGGGACGGAGACCGCCTTCGAGGTGCTGGCGAAGGCGAAGGCGCTGGAGGCGCAGGGGCGCTCGATCATCCACCTGGAGATCGGCGAGCCGGACTTCCCGACGCCGGAGCATATCGTCGAGGCGGGCTGCAAGGCGCTGCGCGATGGCTACACCCACTACACCCCCGCGCCCGGCATTCCGGAGTTACGCGAGGCTATCGCCGCCGACGCTACCAAGCGCCGTGGCGTAGAGTTCTCGCCGGAGGATGTCGTCGTGACGCCCGGCGGCAAGCCAATCATGTTCTATGCGCTGCTGGCGCTGGTGGATGAGGGCGACGAGGTCATCTATCCCAACCCCGGCTTCCCAATCTACGAATCCATGATCCGCTTCGCTGGCGGCGAGGCTGTCCCGATCCAGATGGAGGAGGCGCGCGACTTCTCGATCGACGTAGGCAAGCTCTGCGACATGATCGGCCCACAGACGCGCATGGTCGTCCTCAACTCGCCGCACAACCCCACCGGCGGCGTCCTCTCGCGCGCCGACCTGGAGGCCATCGCCGAGGCGGTGCTGCGCCAGCCGGAGACGTTGGTGCTGGCCGACGAGATCTATAGCCGCATGCTCTACGAGGGCGAGCACACGAGCATCGCCGCGCTGCCAGGGATGCGCGAGCGCACGATTGTGCTGGACGGCTTTTCGAAAATCTACGCGATGACCGGCTGGCGGCTGGGCTATGGGCTGTTGCCGCACGAACTGGTCGCGCCGATAGTGCGGCTGCTCATCAACTCGGCCTCTTGCACCGCCGCCGCGACACAGATGGCGGGCGTCGCCGCGCTGGCCGGCTCACAGGCGCCGTCTGAGGCGATGGTCGAGGAGTTCCGCCGCCGCCGTGAGGTCATCATCCGCGGGCTGAACGCGATTCCAAAGATCAGCGCGAAGACACCGCACGGCGCGTTCTACGCCTTCCCCAATATCACCGAGACCGGCATGACCTCGCGCCAGATGGCCGATTTGCTGCTCAACGAGGCGGGCGTCGCGGTGCTCTCCGGGACGGCGTTCGGCGTGTACGGCGAGAGTTACATCCGCCTGAGCTACGCCAACTCTGTCGAGCAGATCGAGGAGGCGCTCAACCGCATCCAGCGCACGCTGGCGGAGCATGCATAGGGACTTCGGCGCGATGGCGCAAGTTCTGTGTCCCTCGCGCCGTATCATGTGATAGAGGGTCGCGCGACCGCCTGAAAAAGGACTGGCGGGCCGCCGCGTCGGCGCACCCCCCATTGCTTCGCCTGCCTGTTGCGTTTCGCGCC
>DATAOM010000239.1:0-4397 GCA_036265775.1 Ktedonobacterales bacterium
CAGTTGGGCGCGCGCAACATGCAGAACTACTACCTGCTGGATGAGGTCGGCCGGACACAGACGCCTGTGTTGCTCAAACGTGGGATGGCGGCGACGATTGAGGAGTGGCTGCTGGCGGCGGAATATATCCTGGCGCGTGGCAATCCCAACGTGATTCTCTGCGAGCGCGGCATTCGCACCTTCGAGCCATCAACTCGCAATACGGTGGATATCAACGCGGCGCCGCTGATCAAGCAACTCTCGCACCTGCCGATTAT
Source organism: Ktedonobacterales bacterium (assembly GCA_036265775.1). Classification (GTDB taxonomy): domain Bacteria; phylum Chloroflexota; class Ktedonobacteria; order Ktedonobacterales; family JADMIN01; genus DASWAC01. The sequence goes on from DATAOM010000239.1 coordinate 258, forward strand.
CGTGGACCCAAGCCAGGGGACCGGCAAACGCTCACTGGTTGGCGCGGTATCGCTGGCGGCGCTGGCGGCTGGAGCCGATGGCCTCATCATCGAGATTCATCCACATCCTGAGGAGGCGTTGAAGGACGGCGCGCAGTCACTGACCTTGGAGCAGTATCGTGACCTCATGCCGCAGGCGCGCGCGGTGGCGCGGGCAGTGGGGCGCGAGTTCGTGGCTCCAGTAGCCTTCCCGATTCAAGTAGGTAGTTAGAGGTGATTCTGCGCTCATGCGCGGAGGCACAGCGCACCATGACAACAACTCAGGAGCCATTTGAACGCGTGGCGATTCTCGGCCTGGGACTGATGGGCGCGTCGCTTGGCATGGCCCTGCGCGCGGCTGAAGTGGCGCGAGTGGTGACGGGATACGACGCCGGCCCAGACATCGCCGAACGCGCGCGCGAGCGTGGCGCGATCGATCTGGCTTGCGTAGATATACCGCAAGCGGTCGCGGAGGCTGATCTGATCATCCTTGCCGCGCCGATACGAGCCGCGCCCGACCTGTTCTCTGCAATAGCTCCCTGCCTCACCCCTGTGGCGCTTGTCACTGATCTCTGCAGTGTAAAAGCCCCTATCGTCTCCTGCGCCGAGCGTATCCTGCCAGATCCATCCCACTTCATTGGCAGTCATCCAATGACTGGCAGCGAGCATTCCGGCGTCGAGGCTGCTCGCGCGGATCTGTATGTCGGCTGTACCTGGCCGCTGACGCCAACCGAGCGTACCGCCCCCGAGGCGATCGCGCGCCTCTCCTGGATGATTGGCCGCCTCGGCGCGACGCCCCTCCTGCTCGATCCAGCCGAACATGACGCTGCGGTCGCCCTCATCAGCCACCTTCCGCGCATAGCCGCGAGTGGGCTTGTTCTGACAGCGGCGCAGAGTTCATCCTGGCCTGTGGCGCGGGGGCTAGCGGCGGGGGGATTTCGCGACACGACCCGCGTCACATCAGGTGATCCTGCCATGATGTATGACATCTGCGGCGCCAACGCTACTGCGCTCCTCTCCGCCCTCGACGCCTACATTGAGACATTGCGTTCACTGCGCGCCAGGATTGCGAGTGAGGACCTTACGCTCGAAGACACGTTCACCAGCGCCAAACAGACAAGAGACGACTGGTTACGAGCGCACAGCCATCCAAATCATTCTGAGCCTGACGCATGACGCAGATGATCCAAACGGAAATCGTGGATCGAGAGGAGTTTGTGATTGTCAGCGCATGAACCGTGTATCAGTCTGAGCCGGTATTTCACCTTGCTACACAGGGTCTGTGGTGATATACTGAATGGGAACTGAAAACGAGCATGCGTTGAAAGTGGGGGTTCCCCACTTTTGTTGTTTTTGTGTTGTCTTCGCCGTAAGGATACCGAACTCATAGGGTAAGAACGACGACATCGAGCGCGGGAGCGTTCGCCAGAAGAGGCTGCCGTATCGGGAGGCGTGGAATGAACCACGCCTTCCTTCATGTATGCGCCGGGCGGAATGCGCCCGAACCGCTCGCCAGAAGTATCGCGGCGGAAATGGAGGGGATCAATGAGAAGCGAATTTCAGGCGGCTGTCGCGCAGCTCATCCACGAGAAGGGCTTGCCGCAGGACAAGGTCATGGCCGCCGTCGCCAATGCGCTGCTGATCGCCTATCGCAAGGGCACCGGCGGCGGCGAGAATATCCGTATCGAGGTCGAAGAGAACGGCGACGTCAAGATCTGGTCGGCCAAGCGCGTCGTCGCCAGGGTCGAAGATCCTACACGTGAGATCTCGCTCGGCGAGGCGCAGCGCCTCAAGCCACATGCGGCGCTTGGCGAGGAGATGGACGTCGAGACGCCGGAGATCTTCAACAAGATTCCCGCGCAGTCGGCCAAGCAGATCGTCCTGCAACGCATCCGCGAGGCCGAGGTCGACTACCTGCTGGAGTCCTACAGCGACCGCAAGGACGACCTCGTGATCGGTACGGTGATCCGCCGTGATGATCGTGGTGGCGGCTACATCTTCGACCTGGGCAAGGTCGAGGGGTTGCTGGAGGACCGCGAGCAAATTCCTGGCGAGCGCTTCAAGCTCGGCCAGCGCGTCCGGCTATACCTCTTCGACCTGCACAAAGGCGGCGGTCGTGGCGTACAGGCGCTGCTCTCGCGTACCCATCGCAATATCATCAAGCGGCTGCTGGAGCTTGAGGTGCCGGAGATCTTCGAGGGCAATGTCGAGATCAAGGCCATCGCGCGCGAGCCGGGAAGCCGCTCGAAGGTCGCCGTCTGGGCGCGCAAGGAGAATATTGATCCGATCGGCGCGTGCATTGGCGTGCGTGGCAGCCGCATCAACAACATCATCAACGAGTTGAACGGCGAGAAGATCGACATCATCCAGTGGAATCCTGACCCAGCGCAGTTCGTAGCGAATGCGCTCAGCCCGGTCAAGCCGCTGAACGTCGAGCTACGCGAGGACGACCACACCGCCCTGGTGACGGTTCCCGAGCGGCAACTCTCGCTGGCGATCGGCAAGGAAGGGCAGAACGCGCGTCTGGCGGCCAAGCTGACGGGCTGGCGCATTGACGTGATTCGCCCCGATGAATCACACGCTGCGGAGTCACAGAACGCCGTCGCGGCCAGCGCCGAACCTGATGAGGAATGAGCGATACGATGACAAACGAGCAAGGGCAGCGGCCCCAGCGGAAGCGCAAAGTTGGGCCGAAGCCACGCCATATCCCGTTGCGGACATGTATCGCCTGCGGCGAGTCGCGCCCAAAGCGTGAACTAATCCGCATCGTGCGCACGCCCGATGGGCATGTCGTCCTCGACCCGACGGGTAAGAAGTCGGGTCGCGGCGCGTATCTCTGCGCGAAGCGTTCGTGCTGGGAGCCAGCGCTACGCAAGGGCAAGCTGGAGCGCGAATTTAACGTGACGCTGACGCCAGAGGACCGCGCCGAACTCGAAGCCTACGTCGAGACGCTGCCTGTCGAGGAAGCCCACGCGCCGGCCAAACCGAAAAGGAAGCCGCGCGCGGCGCCTACGCGGACATCAGGCGACACCACGCCGTAGCTCACTGGCTCAGACGCGGCGCACACGCTGGTCAGCGAAGAACGCGAGTAGCTCGTCGGCGTCGCGCGTGTTGAGCACGTCCTCTTTGGTAAGCCAGCCCTTGCGCGCGATGCCTACGCCGTAGCGGATGTTGCGCAGACCGGCGGGAGTGTGCGCGTCGGGGCAGATGGGGATGCGTACGCCGCGATCTTTGGCGTAGTGGAGGTAGCGCCAGTCGAGGTCGAGCCGGTGTGGATCGGCGTTGATCTCGATGGCGACGCCAAGCTCGCCCGCGCGGTCGATCACCGTCTCCAGATTGGGCGCGTAGCCTTCGCGTTCGAGCAGGATGCGCCCGGTCGGGTGGCCAAGAATCGAGCAATAGGGGTTCTCCATCGCGCGAATCAGCCGCTGGGTCTGCTCCTCCGACGGCAGGTTGAAGAGGCTATGGATTGAGGCGACGACGAAATCAAACGTCGCCAGCGTCTCCTCGTCGTAGTCCAACGCGCCGTCACGCAGAATGTCGCACTCGGTCCCTTTGAGGACGCGGAAGGCTCCGGCGTACTCGGCGTTTATCTCGTCAATCTCCACATGCTGGCGGCGCACAGCCTCCGGGCTCAGCCCACCCGCGTAGGCGGCGGTGCGGCTGTGATCGCAGATTCCGAGGTACGAGACACCCATCGCGCGCGCCGCCTCGGCCATCTCGCGGATCGTGCTTTGGCCGTCACTCCATGTGCTGTGGACGTGCAGTATGCCCTTCAGATCGGCCTCGGTGACCAGTTCTGGCAGGGCGTTCTTGCGCGCCGCCTCGAACTCGCCGCGATCTTCGCGCAGCTCGGGCGGAATGAAGTCCATGCCGAAGATGCGATAGAAATCGGTCTCATCCTTGCAGGCGATCTTCTCCTCGCCCTTCCAGACGCCATACTCGCTGATCTTGATGTCCTGGCGCTGGGCGTGGGTGCGCAGCGAGACGTTGTGCGCCTTGGAGCCGGTGGAGTGATGTAGCAGGTAGGGATACTCGTCGTCAAGGACGAGACGCAGGTCCAGCGCGATGCCTGAGCGCAGGACGACGCTGCTCTTCGTCTCCCCTGTCCCGATGACCGAC
>DATAOM010000240.1:0-7344 GCA_036265775.1 Ktedonobacterales bacterium
CGTAGCTCAGGCGGTCGGCGTCACAGAAGCAGGGCGCTAATTCCTCCTGCGTGAAGCCAAGCGCCTGCTCGCGCGCCCCTGGATTACAGTGACATCCAGCGCGCAGAGAGATGCGCCGCTCATTCGCCATCTGCTCCACCGGGTAACAGTCGAACATTCTGCCTGCGGGATCGAAGAAGTTGAGCTGGACGGTTCCGCCGCGCATCTGCATATCTGGTGGCCCGTAGAGACAGACCACCGGCGCGCCGCCGCTATGGCGCAGCGCCACGAGTTGCTCGATGAGCCAGCCGGTAAGACACTCGACGCGCGTATGAATCACGTCAATGCCGATGGATTCGATCCATTTGAGGCCAATCTCGACGGCCGGGATGCTGAGATAGTTGACCGTGCCATCCTCGAAACTGGCAGAGCCGGGCGTGAGATAGTGACCAAATCCCACCACGGAGGAAAAAGTGATTGTCCCACCCGAATACCAGGGGCGATGTAATTTCTCGACGGCGGATTTGCGTGCGATCAACGCGCCTACGCCAGTGGGATAGCCGAACATCTTGTAGAAGGAGAGACTCACAAAATCAGGTCGCCACTGGCTGAGGTCGAGCCGGTTGGAGGGGACGAACGCCGCCACGTCCAGCAGCACGTCCCATCCCTGCGACTGCGCCTCCGCGATCCATTCTAGCGGGTGCTGCACTCCAGAGAAATTCGATTGCGCCGGATAGGCGAAGAGGTGATGCGCGCCCGAACGGGAGAGCGAGAGCCGGCTGGTCAACTCGGCCTGATCGACGCGCAGTTGGGGAGGCGTCACGGGAATGTAGGTGACGGTCGCGCCTTTCGCACGCGCGAACTCGCGGATACCGTTGACGGAGTTGTGATTATCGAAGGTCAGCAGGTAGTTGTCGCCAGGACCGAATGGATACGACTCGCCGATCAGCTTGAGCGCGCCGGTCGCGTTCGGCGTGAAGATCACCATATACTCGTCTGGTGAGGCGTTGAAGTAGCGCAAGACATAGTCGCGTGTCTGCTCGACCCGCTCGGTCATCGCCATCGAGGTCAGGTTCTTCGAGTGCGGGTTGCCAAAGACGCCGCCAGTAAGCATGGCGACATGTTCGCGCACCTGCGCCTCGGCGTAGACGCCTCCGCCGGTATAATCCAGATAGACCTGTCGCTGCTGGTCCAGCCGCGCGTACTCGGTCGCACGCAGCGTATCGAGTCGTTTGGTCGAGGCGTATGCCGGGAATGCGCTGAGGAAGGCTTCATACGCGGCAGTCAGGTCTTCGGTGGTGGTTGGCGTATCGAGGCGAGTGCTGTCCGTCGTTGGCATGTCGTTTGCTCCTTCGTTGAGCAAAGTGGCGCCGTACTCGATGCCGCAAGTCTACCACAACTTGTTAGCTGGTTACGCGGCGCTCTCATTCTCGTAGAGGGAGTAACGCACGCACGTTACAGAGAGGGTAAGAGTGGACATGGATATCCTGCCGCTGCTCGACGAGCTACAAACTATCGCGCGCACGGGGCTGAACTTCACCGAAAGTCCCTACGACCGCGAGCGCTACGAGCGGCTGTTGCAACTTGCCGTCGAGTATTACGGCCAGGCGCTCGACCTCCCGCCAGCGGACGTGCGGGCGCGACTCTCGCAGGAGTTGGGCTACATTACGCCCAAAGTCGGCGCCGAGGCGGGGATCTTCGACGAGGAGGCGCGCATTCTGCTCGTGCAGCGGTCCGATGATCAGCGCTGGTGCTTGCCATGCGGCTGGGTGGACCCGAACGAGACGCCAGCGCAGGCGGCGGTGCGCGAGACGCGCGAGGAAGTGGGGCTGGAGGTTCGCGTCATACGGCTGGCCGACGTGCTGACACGCCTGCCCAGCGCTGAGACGGGGCCGCACACGGCGGTCGCAGTGATCTATCTGTGTGAGATCGTCGGTGGCGAGATCGCGCTCTCACACGAGTGCCTGGACGCGCGCTACTGGCGCATCGAGGATGTGCCGATCTGGCACGAGCTCCACCAGCGCTACGCCGAGGCCGCGCACGACTGCTGGCTACAAACGCGCTAGTAGCAACAGTGGTCAGCGGTTACTGGTAACGGTCAGCCTTGGGCATGGCGATCCAGAGGACGACGTAGGGGAGAAAGCCAGGCAGCCCGCCAGGCAGCAGGAGAAACAGGAAGAGCAGGCGAAACCACCAGGGGCTGATGCCGAAGTAGGCGCCCAGGCCGCCACAGACACCGCCGATGATGCCGTTCTGCCGTCGTAGGACTCGCTGATACATGTCGCGCTCCTTCTCCCGCTCTTTCGCTGTTCCTTAGCGAGGTCGCTACCGTTCTCACTGCCTCTACGTGACAACACGCATAAAGTAGTAAACGAAGAGCTTCATGATATGACGTCAAGACGCCGTGGCCTGCGCCGGGCCATGATGGGGCGTGACGCCACACTGTCTCAGCCGTTTGCACTAATAAGTCGCTCTGGGGACGCCATATCAGACGAGCTGGCGATTGCGCTGTGAGGATGAAGGCGAATACCGGGAGTAGAGGGGAAGAAGCGCATGAACGGTAGGATAGGGCGATTCCTGATCATGAGCCTGACGATTCTGGCGTGTCTGCCACTAGCGGCATGTGACGTCTTTATTGTCGGCGGTCCCTCCGCCACGCCAACCGCCGTGCCGACGGCCACACCCAGCGGGCCGAGCGGCGGGTCTGGCTCGCGTGGCTCGCAATCTGGAGTGGCGCTCATCAGCTACACCCCCAAGGGCAGTATTACCCTCAACTGGATCCAGAGCACCCACGTCTTGAACACCGATCTCACCCTGCAGGGGATGACCCCCAACTCGCGCGCCGAACTTGGCGTCTATACCGGCGATTGCAATGCGTACAGAAGTCCCGCCGTCTACCAGCTCAAGGCAATTAGCGCCGACGCCAACGGCAAATCTGTCAATCAAACGAGCCAGGTATCCGATGTCGCAAACGGCATCAGCGCCACCTGGGTCATTATCGTCAGCCTCCCCAACACGCCTGTGCCTGGCAGCACCGCCGTCATCGCCTGTGGCACGGTGGACCAGCTCAGCTCGGACCGTGAGGATCAACAGATGACGATTCAGTTCGGTCCCTTCCATGTCTGGAACGCAAACGTGAGTGGCAGCGCGCGGTTAGACCGCGACGCGGATGGCGTATTGACCGTCAGCGTCTCAGTGGATAATCTCCAGCCCAACACGACACAAGGGACGGCGATCCAGAACGGCAATTGCACGTACCTGAGTTACACGATCTATGACCTTCCGGCGCTGCACGCCGACAACAACGGCCATGCGACCTCGACGATCACGATCAGCCGCGCACAATCCATCCCTGATAAAGATTGGTATGTCGCCGTGTTTGCGAACGACGCGACTGTTGGGAACAACAATCGTATCGTCGGCTGCGGTGAGGTGCAGCTTCAGGTCAGTTAGGGACAGTGAGGCATTGTCGGGTAACGCCAGATTATCCCTGTGCCACCAAGTCGGCGCGGGTGACGCGCAGCAACGCCTCCGGCTCTGGCTCACCGGGAACCTGGATGGTCTTCAGGTAATGAAAGCCTGCCTTCTCGTAGGCGCGAATGGCGGTGGCGTTGCTCTCGGCCGGGCCGATGACGCAGCAGCCAACATCAGGACGCGCGAAGACGACATCATGCAAGAAGGCGCGCAGTAGAATCGGTCCCAGCCCGCGATGGACATACGCCTCCTCGCCGATGAAGAGATCAACGCCCGCCGCGTCGTCGTCCACCTGGATTGCGTCCGCGTATTCGGGATAGTCGCGGATCAGATACTCCTGGATGAAGCCGACCGGCTGGCCGTCGTAAAGCATGATGTAGCCACGTGTGAGCGAAGGTAGATCAACACGTGGGCCGTATTTCTCCTCTATTTCCTCGGCGGTGCGCGGATCGAGCTGCCACCACGCGCGCACATGCGGTGTGTTGTGCCAGCGCAGCATCAGCGGGAAGTCGGCGCGCGTCAGCGGGCGGAAGCCAACAAGCGAGATGTCCCAGGCGCCATGTCCTTCAGCCATATACTACCCCCACCAGAAGGACGCGGCGATGATGACGTACAGCCCGATCAGCGCCAGCCCCTCCAACCAGTTCGACTCGCCATCAAAGACGATCACCGCGCCCAGAATCGCCGCCAGCGCCACGCCGACGACCAGCAGCGGCGCGAGCACGAGGGTCAGATTGGTCAGGCCAGGGAGCAGGCTGATGATGACCAGCGCGGGAATGAGCGCGAGCGCGATCTGCAGCGGGCTGTTGAGAATCACGCTGACGGCGAGATCGGGCTTGTTCTTCGCCGCCAGTTGCACGCCGACGAAGTTCTCAACTGCGTTGCCGGCGATGGCGACGATCACCAGGCCCGTGAACGCTTCGGAGATGCCGAGCGCCTGTGTGGCGGGAGTCAGCGCCTCGACGAACCAGTCTGAGACGAGCGCTGCGCCGACACCTGCTATGACGAGCAGCGCCAGGGTCATCCACATCGGCCACTGGACGTCAGGCTCTTCCGCCTGTTCCACTGTCTCCTCGGATGGATTCTCTGCGACCGGCGCAATGCCACGACGAGCCCCCTTGGGCAGAGCGGTCGGCCCGCCAGCGACCGAAAGCGGGATGCTACCCACAAAGACGATCAGCAGCACGATGGCGGCGGCGATGCTCAACGTCTCCTCATGACCGCTGGCCGGAGTATGCAGCAGAAACGTGAGCGTCGGGATGATGAGCGCGCCGACGGCGAGCAACGTCAGCGTGGCGATCATGCGTGGCAGCCGCGATCCGAACTTCTGTGGCCCGTGTCGTAGGCCGCCGACGACGAACGCCAGCCCCAGCACAAGCAGACTATTGCCGAGAATCGAGCCGATGAGCGAGGTCTGCACGACGACGAGCAGACCCTGCTGCAGGGCGAAGATGGCGACAAAGAGTTCCGGCAGGTTGCCGATGGCCGATTGCAGGACGCCCGTCGCGCCGGGGCTAAGACGTGTTCCCAACTGATCCGTCGCCTCGCCAACGACCGAGGCAAGGCAGGCCAGAGCCGCGCCGGAGAGGATGAAGATCAGCACGGCGTTCGCATGAGCGAAGGTCAGGACGCCCGCCAGCACACTCAAGCCGATCGCCACCGCAAGGATGATCCGCTGTGAGCGCGTCAGCAGCGCGAGGGCATTGCCAGGCGTAGTGGTGGCCGCACGGGTCATAGTGGCTCCTTCCACGCGCTAGTCTATAGCAGCCCGTTGTGACGTATCCGCGCAATCTGTATCTCATGAAGACGTGGTGGCAGCAGGCAGGGCCACGCTGCGTTCGCTTCCGCATCTGTGGCTCGATGCTATCACACCCTCAGCAGACGCTAGATGTCAGCGACCGCTCACATAGGCCAGGGCGAGTTCAGCCAGCCGGGGCCACTCGGCGGCATGCGTCGCTGGCACGACCACCCACTCCTTCATCGGGCGGTCCATGCCGCCAGGGTCGAAGAGATGCGCGCCCTCCAGGCCCAGCGCCTCAGCATGCGCCGCGCCGGTCAGCTTGAAGACCATCGCCGTTCCCTGCGTGAAGCCTGCGCAGGCCTTGCCCTTCACGTAGATCGCGGGCATGCTGAAGAGTTTGCGCAGTTCCACATCGCCGTGGGTCGCCGCCAGGTCGTGCGCGATGTCGTCGTAGCGTTCGCGCGCCTCAGCGTTGGTTGTCTCGTCGGTCATAGAATGGCATTCCTTTCGGCAAGAGAGCCGCCTCTAAAGATGAGCATGATCGACTTGCGTTCCTGCCTGATAGGAAACCACAATCAGGTCGGCCAGTCGCGCGTGACCTCGCGCAGCCCGCCGAGCACATCGTCCCAACTGACCTTCGTAAGCGCGCCGTCGCGGAAGACCGTCTCGCCGCCGACAATCACCTCACGGATGGCGTGCGGCGTCATCGAGTACACCACATTCTTCTCGTAGCTCCAGGGCGGCTGGAGCGATGGGTCGTCCATGTCGAGCAGGACGAAGTCAGCGTAGTGGTCCGGCGCGATGCGCCCAGCAGGCAGGTCCAGCGTCTCGGCGCTGCCAATCGTGCCCATGTGGTGCGCTGTCTCGGCGGGGACGACCTCCGAGTTGAGATGCGTCACCTTTTGCAACAGCGCGCACATGCGCATCTCGTCGAAGACCGAGACGCGATTGTTCGAGCAGCCGCCGTCGCTGCCCAGGCCGATCTTCACGCCCGCCGCGAGCATATCCACGATGCGCGTCACGCCGTCGCCGAGGAACATGTTGCTCGCCGGATTGTAGACCAGCCGCACGTCGCGGTCAGCCATAAGCTGGATGTCGTCGTCCTCCAGCCAGCAGCCGTGGATGATCGTCAGCCGCTCCAACGCAAGGCCGAGCGACTCCAGCCAGCGGATCGGCGTCAGACCGTACTTCTCGCGGATGGTGTCGCGCTCGTAGCGCCCCTCGGCGACGTGCATGTGGAAGCGTGTGCCCAGCTCTTCGGCCAGCTTCGATCCCGCCTGGATCATCGCTGGGCTGGCGCCGTGGGGCGAGTGTGGCGCTGGCAGCACGTGTACATCGTCACGCCCGCGATACGCCTGCCATAGCTCGCGCGTACGCCCAACGGCGGCGTCAATTGTCTCCTGATACTCGGTTGGCGCGCCGTCCCAGTCGTACATCGTACGGCCCAGGACGATGCGCATGCCGAGGTCGCGGGCAGCGCGAATGACGGCGTGGTCGTTCTCATTGCCGTCGCGGTGGATGTAGAAGAAGTCGCAGACGGTTGTGACGCCGTTGCGAATCATCTCGGCGAAGGCGAAGCGCGCGCCGTGATAGACGGTCTGCTCGTCCATGCGCGGGGAGTAGGCGTAAAGAGCTTTGTCGCGCCAGGTGAAGAAGTCGCAGTCGTCAGCGATGCCGCGTAGCATGGACTGGAACGAGTGGTTGTGCGCGTTGAGCGTGCCGGGCATCAGCAGCCGACGTGGATAGCGCCGCACATCGGCGTCTGGCGCGATCTCACTCGCCGGGCCGACGCGCGAAATCTTCCCACCCGCGACAGTGACGGCGATCTCAGGCTGGAACACGCCATCCACCAGCGTCCGCTCGGCGAGGAAAGATGTTTCGTTCAGTATCACGCCTGCCGCCCTTCGTGATTTTCGCGGGCGTGTTCCACAATGCTGGTTAGCAAGGCCAATAGGAGCGCGCAGCCTCCTACTACAGGGTATGCAATCCCAAAGAGGTTTAAGACTATCACAGGAAGCCGCCACCCAAACTCTGGAGGAGTTGCTATGAGCGAGAGCAAGATAAGCAACATTCCCATAAGAATGATACTGCCACGTCTTAGTATGCCAATACGGTTGCCATTCCAAAGATGCTTCGCTCGAAGCGCAAAG
>DATAOM010000241.1:0-18130 GCA_036265775.1 Ktedonobacterales bacterium
AGAGTGGCATCGCGTACCCCTTGCGCTTCCTGGGCAAGGCCAGCAACCCCGTCCTGCCGTTCTACGTCGATACCGCGCCGCTCCAGGCCAACCAGGTGTACGAGGACCGCAGCTCTCTTACCGCACAACAGCGTGACGCGATCACACGCTTCCGCTCGCTCATTTCTGGCGTCCTGCCTGCCACGTTCGACCAGTTTCGCGACACTGACCGCACGACGCTGACCTACCGGGCCGCCATCGGCAGCGTGAGCCAGCCGATCTTCACGCGCGACGACCTGCGTAACGTCCAGGTGATGGAAGACAACCTGGGCAGCAGTGATCAGATGCCGTTTACACTCGCTGGCCTTCCCTGCGTCACGTTCGTCGGTGACTCCGATTACTACGAGCCGCACCCGCATGCCTGGGCCTATCCCTTCGATCAGGCGCAGGATACCCTGCAACTGATGAATGTCTTCGCTAGCGGCAAAGAGGCCAAGTCGCAGGCGCTGACTCTGGCGCTGGCCCTGCCCGGCGAGCTGAGCGCATGGCTGCTGCATCAGGCTGATATCCTCAGTGAATCGACAGCCGATCAGCTTCCACGTCCCGCTATCGCCGACCTCGGCCCGCTGAAGTCCGGCGCGAGCCTGACCTTCGATGCGCAGCCATCCTTCGATCCCACTGGTGGCAAGCTGACGTATGAGTGGGACTTCGGCGATGGCGGGAAGGCGAGCGGCGAGGCGGCCAGCCACACCTATGCGCACGCCGGAAGCTACACGCTAAAACTCACAGCCCATTCGTCCGCCGGGACGCGCACGCTCAGCATGCCCCTCGCTGTCAGCGCGACGCCGCTCACCTATCCCAACCCGTACGCCAACTACCAGGCCACCGGCTCCCCGCGCCCCAACCCCAACGTGACGCTTCCTACCCCTGAGCCGTAGGCCACTCTTTCGATCTACTCCCACTGGTCGGCGCGCTGATGCAAAGAGCGCAGGTTGTTGATCTCGCCCGCATGGTAGAGATCGTGCTGTATCATCGTTACCACGATAATCCAGCGGGTCTCCTTCAGCTCACCCCAGTTCGCCCGGCGCAGTCGGAACAGTTCGGCGTCGTCGGTGAGAGCGGCGATGCCGCTGCGCAGGCGGTCGTGTCCCATGCGCAGCCAGGTGGTGGCCGTGGGGATGTCGCTGGTTTCCTCGTCCCCGCCAGCGGCGTCCCAGGTGAGGGTTCCTCCGCCGAAGGCCCAGTCGTGGGCAATGATCTTACTGAGGCCCAGATGGCGCACGATGGCGCGTATCGAGCGCTCGCCGCCCGGCGGAACCCACTCCCAGTCCTCAGGCATGACCGTCTTGAGGTTGCTGAGCACAGAGTGCCACTCCGGACCCGCGAAGGCATCATCCAGCAAATAGAGATACTCTTCGATCAATTGTGTCGTCACGCTGTCCGCTCCTTGCTACCTCTATATGTCTTCTGTTCTGGGAGCCGCCACAGCCCTATTCTCTCAACACCTTCTCTGGCGGACTGGTGCCGTCCGCAAGGTACCAACGGGCTACCCGGCTGCTATTGACGCCAACTGCCGGTGATATACTGCGCGCGACTCGTGGAAAGAAGGGACGTGGCGCGATGGCTACGCGGTCAGCGGCGGTGGAGATCGGCAAGATCGTGCGCTCGGATTCGCACGTGCGCTACACCTGCCAGATCTTCGCCCCCGGCGAGCACAGCGTCGCGCCGGAGCCGGACGACTACGCCTTCGGGACGTTCGTGCGCGTACCACTGAGACGGCTGCCTGTCCGCGCCGATGTCGCGCCAGAGTCGTACCTGCCCGCGCCAGAATCGGATGTCGCGCCACGCCAGGTTGCGCAGCGACGGAGTGGTAGAGGCTTCTGGGCGGTCGGGCTGATCTACGACACGATTTTGCTCAATCCCGCCTACGGCTCGCTCGGCCCGCGTCTCAATAGCGAGGACCAGAACCCCCTCTTCTCGCCCGACTACCTCAGCGAGCGCGCCGTCCTCGTCTCGGTGCTGCTGCTTGGCACGGTTTTGGAGCGCACTGGAGCGCCAGCCGCCATCACGCATGGTGTGCCGCTGATCGCGCCGGAGCTAGGCGCCGTCGCCGCGACGATGAGCGACGCCGAGATTCGCGCCTTCCACATCTTCGCCGATGGCCGTCCGCCTGGCGGCGAGACGCCGTATCTGCACATGGGCTACCTGCCGCATGCCATCGCGCAGGAGAATCCCCTGCTGCCTGTCGCGCTGCTGCACACCGTCGAGCGGCTGGAGCGGCTCTGCCCGGAGAACGCGGCGCTGCTGAGTCTGGTCAAGCGCAACTTCGCCTGGCGCCAGAAAGTGGAGGCGACTGGATGAGCGAGCGCAACGGTTCGAGCGGCGTACAGCCAGCCATCCAGACACGCGCCGAGGCCGTCGGCGTCACCAAGGGCCCCGGCGAGACGATCCACGAGTACACCTTCATCTCGCGCGACGAGCAGCGTGTGCTCAAGAACGGCGAGTACGTCTACTACTACCTCGACGGCGACTACGCCGCCTCGCGCGTGGGGCAGGGACAGCGCGTGCTGGGGCGCATCCTCCAGCGCGTCCCGGTCCAGCTCTACCCCGATTCGTTCCTCTCTGAGCCGTCCGTCTCGCCAGCGCAGGTTGCCGCGATGATGGGCTATGACCAGCGCGCCAGCGACCTCTTCGAGCTGCATGTGGCGATCATGGGCTACTTCGACGCCGCGCTTGGCAGCTTCGTCAACCCCTGGATACCGCCAGTCTCCGGCACGCCAATCTTCCTCGCCGACGACGCCTTCCTCAGCGCAGTGCTCTCGCGCAAGCAACAATACGCGGTCGGCAGCGCGCATGCCGGCTCGCTGCTCACGCGCGCGGAGGGCGCCGTGCCGGTCGTGCTGGACGTGAAGGAGATGGTCAGCACGCATTTGGCGATCATCGCCAGCACCGGCGCGGGCAAGAGTTACCTGGCGAGCGTCATCATCGAAGAACTGATGCGCCCGTACAACCGCGCCGCCACGCTCATCATTGATCCACACGGCGAGTACGGCACGCTGCAGGAGTTGCCCAACTATCCGGAGTTCGCCGCAGACTCGGATGCTCGTAGCGGACGGCGCGGCCCTCGCTACCAGGCGCAGACGCGCGTCTTCCTGCACGATCAGGTGAAGGTGCGCCTCTCGACGCTCACCCTCGGCGATCTGCGCTACTTGCTGCCGGGGATGACCGAGAAGCAGCATCACTTCCTCGGCCAGGCGTTCGAGGCGCTCAAGGATGAGAAGAAGGCGCAGCCGTGGACGCCGGAGGAGTTGAAGGCCAAGGTTAGCCAGGTCGGGCGGCAAAAGAACGATGACACTGGCGACGACAGCGGCAACTCGACGGTCGCGGCGCTGCACTGGAAGATCGACGAGCGGCTGGGCAAGAACAGCATGGTCTTCGACCCGTTCAACCACCTCGACCTGCATGAACTATTCAAGCCGGGGCAGTGTACCGTCCTGCAACTCAACGAGGTGGACGAGCGCGACCAGCAGATCATCGTGGCGACGCTCTTGCGGCGGCTCTACCACGCGCGCATGGATACCGAGAAGGGCAAGCTGAGCGAGAACGACGAACGCTACCTGCCGTATCCCGTCTTCACGCTGATCGAGGAGGCGCACCACTTCGCGCCGCACGGCGAAGAGGCGGTCAGCACCGGCATCCTCAAGCAGACGCTAGCGGAAGGGCGCAAGTTCGGCATCGGCGTCGGCCTCATCACGCAGCGCCCTGGCAAGCTTGACGCGGATGTGCTGAGCCAGTGCCTGACGCAGTGCATCATGCGTATTGTCAACGAGGTGGATCAGCAGCGCGTCGCCGTCTCGGTCGAGGGTGTCGGGCGCGACCTGCTCGACAACCTGCCCGCGCTTTCGAAGGGGCAGGCAATCATCGCAGGGGCGGCGGTCAACACGCCGGTCATCTGCCGTGTGCGCCCGCGCATCACCCCGCACGGCGGCGAGAGCAAGGACGCCCCGCAGGAGTGGCAGAAGCAGTTCTCCGACACCGCCGTCGCGGCGCGTGAACGCGACACCGCTCCACTCGCGCGCGATAACAAGCCCTTCAGCATCTTCAAGTCATGACTGAGGCTGGCAGTTGAAGCCGCGCCTGAGCATGTGCCGCCACAAACCTGCCTACGCAGGCTCAGGTAAGGGATAATCTCTGGGCGTCCGCGCAGGCGGACGTGGTGACGGAACGCCCACACACGCGAATTTATTCGCCAGCGCCTGATGGTGATTTCACGGGGATGATAGGATACGAGTTGCACCCTCTCTGGCTCTGGCGCTAAGACGCGCCAACTCCTTCGTGAAATTCACAGTGAGGTGACGGCCATGAGCGATGAGGCTCAAGCACAAACCGAGGCGGCGGACGGCGCTGACCGCGAGAGGATCGTGCGTATTCGCGCCGAGTTCCCGGTGACGCAGCGCTATCGCTATTTCAACGCAGGGACGAACGGCCCGCTGCCGCAGCGCACGCACGATACGCTGGTCGCCAACGCGCAGAGGGAAGTGACTGAGGGGCGCATCAGCCAGGTCGCGTTCACGAACCTACTGCAAAATCTCAGCGACACGCGTATGGCGGCGGCAAAGCTCCTGCGCTGCGACGTCAACGAGATCACGCTGACGCGCAACACCACGGAAGGCATGAACATCGCGCTGATGGGGCTGAACTGGCGGGCAGGCGACGTGGTCGTTACCGCGACGACCGAACATCCTGGCGGATTGCACCCGGTCTACCTCTTGCACCAGCGTTATGGTGTCACCGTCCGCATGACGAAGATCGGCCTGCCTGAGGTTGATCCCGTCGCGGAGCTGCGTGCCGCGTTGAGCCACGGCGCGAGGGCAGTCGTCCTCTCGCATGTCAACTGGGCCACCGGGATGGTCCTTCCCATACGCGAGCTGGCCGAGATCGCGCATCAGGCGGGCGCGCTCTTCATCTGTGACGCCGCGCAGGCCGCCGGCATGGTCCCATCCGACGTCTATGAACTCGGCGTGGACGCGTACGCGTGTTCCGGGCAGAAGTGGCTCTGCGGTCCCGATGGCACGGGCGCCTTGTTCGTGCGCAAGGAACGCAGGAGCGATATCCAGCAGACGTTTATGGGCTACTTCGGCGTGCAGCCGGGGATGAGCGATCACGATGGCAACTACGTGCCAGCCAGCGGTGGTGAGCGCTACGAGGTCTCCCTTGGCTATCCCGGCGGACTCAAAGGATTGCAGGCGAGCTTGAACTGGATTGGCGAGGAGGTCGGCTGGGAGTGGGTCTATCAGCGCATCGCCACGCTTGGACGCTACTGTTATGACGCTCTGAGCGCGCTCGACGGCGTGACGGCGCTGACGCCACGCGAGCGAATGGCGGGCCTGGTCCACTTCCGTGTGAATGAGATCGCGCCGGCCGATCTGACGGTTAAGCTCGACGCCGCCGGATTTCTGATCCGCGACACGCATGACCCCGACGCCAACCGTGTCTCAACCGGCTTCTACAACACCGAGGCGGAGATTGACGATCTCTGCTGGGCCATTCGGGAAATACAGGCCGCACAGTAGTAGCTTGTCTGGTTGGCTGTGACAAGCTGACCCGTCAGCATCGTCACGTCACGACCGGGCCGTTGCTGACTCCTCGCCGTCCAGCAGTTTGACCATGCGCACGTGTGGACGCTCATAGAGAACGGTCTGCTGCGTGATGGCATAGCCGAGATGTGCATACAGACCCAATGCCGATGTGTTCTCTTGCGCGACATTCAGCGCGATTTTGGGATAGTGACCCTGGCGCGCCTGCGACTCCGCCGTTCCCATGAGGCGCGTGCCGATGCCCCTGCGACTCAAATTGGTGAAAACGGCAAGCGCGTCAACGTACCATTCGTCGTCCTGCGCCTCCCGTTCGAGCCAAGGGCCAACGGCGGCGTTGAGCCGATCCTCATCTTGGCCACCAAAGCCCAGGACTAGCCCGACGACCTGTGAATCGCTGGCGGCGACGTAGACGTTCTGATAGCTAAAGCGGTTGTCCTTCTGGTGAAAGTAGCGCTGTAGATTCTTGATCCAGCCCTGCCTCTGTTCTTCTGGCAGCGGGTAGGTGACTTGCGTATGCGTGTACGCCGAGTACAGCAGAACTGCCGCAACCTCAACGTCATCCGGCTGCGCTGGCCTGATCTGGATCACGTCTCGCCTCGTTTCTCACAGCGCAGACAGGGGCGGTTGCTATCTCTCCCAACTTCTCCATCATCACTCTACCCGTCCAGGCTCCTGAACGTCTATGCTCTGTCCTGGAAATGGGGCTCCCCTCAGCGTGATCTATGTATGGAGGTATTTCTCCAAGAAAGCCTCTGACTTATGCTATGGGACGACGCTCTCCAATGGAGAGGGCCATAGGGCGACGCGCGAAGGAAACCGCGCCGCATAAGGACAATAAGAGAAGCAGGGAGGTAGACCGTGCGAGGAGCAATGTTATACGGGCCTTATGATGTGCGCTATGAAGAACGCCCTGACCCGAAGATCATCGAACCAACCGACGCCATTATCCGGCTCTCGGCGACCTGTGTGTGCGGGTCCGACCTGTGGCCCTATCGCGGCATCGAGCCGATCACCGAGCCGAGGCCAATGGGACATGAGTACGCTGGCGTCGTCGAGGAGGTCGGCGGCGCGGTCAAGAGCATCAAGCCTGGTCAGTTCGTCGTGGGCTCGTTCTTCGCCTCGGACAACACCTGCCCAATTTGTCAGGCAGGATATCAGAGCCGATGCGTGCAGAAGCAGCCGATCAACCCCATCGGCACACAGGCGCCGTTCGCGCGCATCCCGCTCGCGGATGGCACCCTGGTCCCCACATCCGACATCCCGCCCGACGACCTGATCCCAAGCCTGCTCGCCGCATCGGACGTGCTGGGTACTGGCTGGTTCGCCGCCGACGCCGCTGCGGTCAGCCCCGGCAATACGGTCGCGGTCGTTGGTGATGGCGCGGTCGGGCTTCTCGGTGTGCTAGCAGCGAAGCAGATGGGCGCCGAGCGCATCATTGCCATGAGCCGGAACGAGGCCCGCCAGCAGCTCGCCAGAGAGTTCGGCGCGACCGACATCGTGACCGAGCGCGGCGACGAGGGTGTGGCAAAGATCAAGGATATGACCGACGGACTCGGCACGCATTCCGTCATTGAGGCCGTCGGCACGCAAGAGTCTATGATGCAGGCCATCCGCTCGACTCGCCCCGGCGGGCATGTCGGCTACGTCGGAGTCTCCCACGGCGTGGAGTTGCCTGGCGAGGAGCTGTTCTTCGCGGAGATACATCTGCTCGGCGGTCCAGCCCCGGTACGCCGCTTCTTGCCGGATCTGATCAATCTGATCTGTACTCGGCAGATCAATCCTGGCAAGGTCTTCGACCTGGAACTGCCACTGGAGCAGGTCGCCGAGGGCTACCGCGCGATGGACGAGCGCCGCGCCATCAAGACATTGCTGCGCCCGTAAGGAGACGTATCAATGACGACATGGACAAGCGATGAACTCAACAAGGTTGGCATAGCCGAGGAGTTGGAGATCGCCTCACTCCGGAGCGATGGCGCGCTGCGGAAACCTGTGACAATCTGGGTTGTCCGCGTTGGCGACGATCTGTACATTCGCTCCGTGAACGGGCGCTCTGGCTCATGGTTCCGTGGCGCTCAGGAACGCCATGAGGCGCACATTCAGGCTGGCGGCGTCAAAAAAGACGTTTTCCTTGTCGAGACGGACGACTTAAACGACGAGATCGACGCCGCTTATCGCGCTAAGTATCGCCGCTACGCCGCTAGCATCGTCAATACCACCCTGACTCCGCAAGCGCGCGCCGCGACACTCAAACTGACGCCGCGATAGACGTGTTCGCGGTCCAACAACTGTGTCGCTTGTGAGCGCGCGAGGGGCCCATCCACTGCAAGGGAGAACGACATGCAGATCACCAGGGACTCCATCGAGACCACGCCTGGGCCGAGTGAGTGGTTTACCGGCGCCGTCTTTATCGACGCGGTCGCGACGCCATCGGCGACCGCGCGCCTGTCGGCGAGCAACGTCCACTTCACACCTGGCGCGCGAACGGCGTGGCACACGCATCCCAACGGCCAGACCATCTATGTCACCGAAGGCTCCGGCCTCTGCCAGCGTCGTGGCGGGCCAATTGAAGCCATCCGGCCAGGGGATCGCGTGTTCTTCGAGCCTGGTGAGGAGCACTGGCACGGCGCCACGCCTAACCGCTTCATGACGCACCTTGCCATGCTCCAGGTCGACGACGAGGGCAAGAGCGCGACGTGGGGCGAGCATGTCACCGACGAAGAGTATCATCAGCAGCCTGGATGATAGCTGGGCGGAGTTGGACTATCTCTTCAGCCTCGGCGCTCGTGACCGTCATGCTTCGGCGCGCGAGACACGCAGCGGGACGCCGCCAAGGATTGTGGCCGCCGGACTGAAGTAGACCTGCATGCCTTCCTCGGCGCCGGGGGCCAAGTCGAAGCGCGGCAGGATGTGCGCCGCCATCGCCTTGATCTCGACCTGCGCGAAGTTGATACCGATGCAGATGCGCGGCCCGCCACCGAACGTGACCAGTGAGTAGGGAACCTTGCCCTCCTCGCGCAGCGGCGCAAAGCGGTCGGGGTCCCAGGTCTGTGGGTCGGCGTAGAGCGACTTCAACTGGTGGCAGGCGACGAGCGAAAGCAGCACGCGCGTCCCCGCCGGAACGTGGTAGCCACCGAACTCGAAGTCCTTGACGACCCCACGCGGGACGTTGCCGACCGGCGAACGCAACCGCCCGGTCTCATCTACAGCGCGTCCCAATGCTGGCATCGCCCGCAGCGCGTCCAACGTGATCTCACCATTGGTTGTGGCCAGCGCACTGCGGATCTCCTCACGCAGCCGCGCCATCTCCTGTGGGCGCTCGGCAAGGTAGCGCAACAGCCACGCGCTGAGTGTTGTCGTCGTCTCATGCCCGGCGAGCAACAGGATATGTAACTGGCCGAGCAGTTGCCGGTCGGTGAACGGCTCACCATCCTCGTCACGCGCCGCCACCAGCAGGCCGAGGATATCGTCGGTGGGCGCGGCCCGGCGCTCGGCAATCAGAGAGAGCAGCATGTTGTTCAACTCGTCGCGCACGGCGGTCATCTTGTCGTAGAAGTCCTGCTCGGAGGTGAACGTGTCGGTCATCGAGGCGAACATGATCTGGTAGAACAGGTCACGCAAGTGATCCACCTGTGCGCCGGTCTGGAAGCCGACGAGGCATTCCGCCGCCACATCGAAGGTGATCTTGCGCGTCTCCAGATAGGCGTCAATCTCGCCGCGCTCGGCCCAATCGCCGGTACGCTCGGCGATGACACGGCTCATGATCGGCAGGTAGCGGCTCATGTAGGAGGCGGCGAAGGCCGGATTCATCATCTTGCGGTCGCGCGCATGCTCCGGGTCGTCGGTGTTGAGCAGACCTTTCTCGAACATGCCGCCGATGGTCGGCGACCAGCCGAGATCATGGCTGAAGCAGTCGCGGTGGGTATGCAGGACAAAGCGGTTCGCCTCTGGCCCGACCATGTAGACCATCCACTCGCCAAAATATGGCGCCATGTGCGCTGGTATATGTCGCCGAAAGATCGGGCCAGTGCGCTCGGCTATCTCAGCAAGGTATTCTGGCAGGCGGTAGGGATAATCCTCAGGCAGGTCAACGATGGGCATCTCGTCGAACGGCTTGATGATTGTTGTATTGGTCGTGGTAGCATCCATGGAGAGAGTTCCTCGTTGGCGGGTCGCCAGCCATCACCCTGATGACTTGAGATATGACCTCAGTGATTGTACGCACGGGCTGGGCTGAAGGACGAGGTAGCCCGCTACATCATGCGCTGGCGACTGAAATTGGGCGACCAAGGACGAAGCCCGATGGCTCGACGCGCTCGAAGCCGAACCACTCGTAGAGGCGATGCGCGCGTGTATTCTCTTCCTGGGTGTTCAGGAGGATGCGTGTGACACCCGTGCGAGCGAAGTATTCCACCGCCTCGGCCAGCAGCCGTACGCCGACGCCTCGCCCCCGCGCGCGCTCGTGGACTGCGATACGTACCAGATAGCCGGTCGTCTGGTCGAGCGCGTTGAACTGATACCCCACGACGCCAGCCTCGTCTTCGGCGACGACGAAGTAGGGATACTCGCGCGCAATGTCCAGAAAGCCGGGCGCGTCGTACCGCCAGAGCTGATCGAAGGCCAGCGCCTCGACCGCCAGCACACCTTCAAGATCAGCAGACGTGAACGGCCTGACACGCACATCCTGCGCGCCGTGAGAAGGGATGTGAAAGCCGATCTTGTCGTACGAGCGCAGCAGCGTTACAAGCGTGAAGCCGCGCTCTTTGAGTGAGGGCGCCAGCCAGTCGTTATCGCTGTCGCCACCGGAAGAGTAGAGGTGCTGTACGCCATGTTGCGCCGCCTCGGCTTCGAGCGCGGGCAGCAACCGCGCCAGATGTTCGCGATAGTGACGTGCCTCGCTATTAGGAACACCAAAGCCACCGATCCAGGCGCTTGGCGGCGCGAGCTGATTGACTAGCAGGAACGCATGCAGCGTTCCTCCGGTAAAGCGCCCAAGCGGGCCGGGTGGCGCGGTGAAGGCTCCGATGGCGGGCAGTGAGGTGAGGATGCGCTCCAACTCACGTTGATCGAAGCGACAGTAGACGTAATCAGATTCTGTCGCAATGCGCGCGATGGCGTCGTAGTCACGCGCGTTCAGCCGCCGGATCGTCAGGTCGTTATCGTCGGACATGGGCTATCCTGCGCTATTGGGGCAAGCTAGACATTTGCGCGGGGCTAGCGGCCTCCCAGGCTCTTGACGGGCGCCTTCGACGCGGAGCCGCCATCTGTGTAGCCATTGGTGATGGGGAGGCGGCGGTCGCGGCCAAACGCGCGCTCGGTGATCTTCACGCCGGGTGGTGCCTGCCGCCGTTTGTATTCGCTGCGGTCCACCATTGTAATGATCCGCCGCACGGTCGCCGCGTCGTAGCCCATGCGCGCGATCTCCGCCACGCCACGATCCTCCTCGACATAGGCCTTGAGGATCGGGTCGAGGACCTCATACGGCGGCAGAGAGTCGGTATCCTTTTGGTCGGCGCGCAACTCGGCGGAGGGCGGCTTGTCGAGCGTGTTCTGCGGGATAAGGTCATACCCCGCCTGCTCGTTGCGCCAGCGCGCCACGTCGTAGAGCAGTGTCTTGAAGACATCCTTGAGGACGGCGTAGCCGCCGGCCATATCACCATAGAGCGTCGCGTAGCCGACCGCCATCTCCGACTTGTTGCCGGTGGTGAGCACGATCGCGCCAGAGGCGTTCGAGAGCGCCATCAGCAAATTGCCACGGATGCGCGCCTGCAGGTTCTCCTCGGCGAGCGCCACGGCGGCGGGGGCGTCGTCTGCGAACGGCTCACGCAGCGTCTTGAGCATGGCGGCGAAGGTATCCTCGATGGGTAGCGTGAGGTAGCGGATGCCCAGATGCTCGGCGAGTTCGCGGGCGTCGTCTTTGCTGCCCTCGGAGGAATAACGTGAGGGCATCGAGACGCCGGTAACGGCCTCGGCGCCGAGCGCGTCCACCGCAATGACGGCCGTGAGCGCCGAGTCAATCCCGCCTGAGAGCGCGATCACCGCACTGGTGAAGCCATTCTTACGCACATAGTCATGCACGCCAAGCTTCAAGGCCGCGTACGCTTCAGCGGCGCCAGTGACTGGTGGCTCGATGCGCGCGGCGCAGTCGACGCGCTTCTGCTGGCTCTTGCGCGCATTGGGCTGCTCAGATATCACAATCGTCTGATTGTTGCCAACTGGAAGCGCTGGATGGAACTTGCGGCGGCGCGGGTCGTGTAGGCGTGTCCGAAAGACCTCGTCGACTTCAAGGTCCACGATCAGCAGGTCTTCCTCGAAGGCGTTGGCGCGCGCGAGCAGATTGCCCGATCCATCGAAGACGACGCTGCTGCCATCAAAGATCAGCTCATCCTGCCCGCCGACGAGGTTCAGATAGGCGACGATAGCGCCCGTGTCGGCGGCACGGGTCGCCAGCATGCGCTCGCGGTCGGCCTGCTTGCCCAGAAAGAACGGCGACGCGCTGATGTTGAGCAACGCCTCCGCGCCTGAATACGCCTGTAATGTGGGTGGGCCGCCGGGGTACCAGATGTCCTCACAGATGGAAATACCGACCGTCACGCCATCGATCACGTAGTTTGGCGCCGCGTCGCCAGGACGGAAGTAGCGATCTTCGTCGAAGACGCCATAGTTGGGCAGAAACTGCTTGTGGTAGACGCCGCGTCGCTGGCCGTCGCGCAGGATCGCCGCCGCATTATAGAGATCGTTGTCGCGGTCGGCGAAGCCTACAATCAGCGTCATGTCCTCCCACTTCGCGGACTCCTCGGTCAGCGTAGCGAGCGCGGCCAGGTTATACTCGACGAAACCTGGCTTGAGGAGCAGATCCTCAGGTGGATAGCCGGGAATCGCCAGTTCAGGAAAACAAGCCACCTGCGCGCCTGCTTTATAGGCTGCATCGGCGGCCTGGATAATACAGGCGATGTTGGCGTCGAGCGCGCCAACGCGCGTATTGATCTGCGCCAGGGCAAGCCTCAGTCGCCGTACGCCATCATGCCTCTCGGTTGTCGAATGCCTGCGGTTGGTATGGTTGGTCGCCATGGGAATGCTGCCTTACATGCGCAAGATCAATCGCGCACTGAGGGACACGGACGTATGCGCGGTATCATGCGCTCTAGCAGTATTTTAGCACGCGAGAGTGTTGAGAATCGCGTTAATTGTCAAGCCTCGCGCGTAACATGTCCTGAAACGCCGTCAGCGCGGCAAGCACAGCTTGTATGGTGGAAAACGTCCGTAATGAGACCGTCTGGCCGTGGACGAAAAGAGAGAGAAAGAAACGGGCTGATGGCTCGCCGGAGAGGTTCCAGCGTCCAGGATCATAGTGCTGAACGCCAATGTATGCCTTCAGGCCGAGACGGTCAGCGCCAGCCTTCGCGAGCCGCCTGCTGCGTCCCCAGCTCACAACGCCCTCTTCGACGTATCGCTCCGGCTGCTCATCCCAATCCGGCCGATACCACGGCGCCCACTCGATCTCCATTGGCGCTTTCGTACCTTACAAGAATCTCGCACTTGTGGTATGGGAGTGGTGAGTTTATGCTGATCGCCACAATCATCACATGGTATGCGCGACTATCCCCCAACACGCTTGGTCTTAATTCCGCGCGCGGCGAAATAGGCCGCGACACGCTCACGATGGTCTCCTTGCAACTCCACTTGTCCGTCATGCGTCGAGCCGCCGGTCGCCAGCAGTTTCTTCAACTCCCGGCAGAGCTGCGCTAGCTTCACCTCATCTCCAGGCGCCCCACTGACAATCGTCATCGTTTTACCACGTCTGTGTTTGCGATCCAGCGCGATGCGCACGACGCCGTCGGCGTGCTTGGTGGATGAACCGCGATGCTGTGAGCAGTGGCACTCCTCGACCGGCGCGCCACAGTGTTCGCAGCTCTCCCGGCGTCCTATTCCGGTTGTATACACCAAGCGCGTGTTCTCCTGATTGCTCATTTACATTCCTAGCGAGTATGCTCGTCTCTTAAAAAGAATCACATGTAAATCTCATGTGAATCATGAGTGAATCACCGAAAATGCCTAGCCAATGCGTGTCAACCCCGCTCTGTTTGTCTAGCTGAGGCAATCTTTAGCGCCAGTATACGCAACAGCGAATTGGTCGTTTGGGCAATACGGGAGCGGCTACTTGGGGCCGCTTGACGGCGTATCAGCCGGGGAACATCTCATCCTATCACAAATCAGATTGGAATTGATGGTTACACTGCTTGCACACATTATCAACAAATGCTATAGTATTATTGCTCCATCAGGCAGGAGACCTATACCACCCTCAAGTAAAGTAGAACTTCGAAGGCGATTGGCAATTGTCATATGATCGTCGCTTTCGATGTGTAGTATGTGTGAGTGTACACAAGCAAGTGTAAAACACAGACTCTACTTTATTGTCCCTCGCTTGCCTTGGAGGCTGATGTGGAAAAATATCACCGCAGAAAGGCGTCAGCGGGATGGCACAGGAAGCGATTGAAGCTACGACCACGGTGCGACTTGGACAACGGCTTCGGCAAGCGAGACTGGCGAGAAATTTAACTCAGAGTGAAGTCGCCGCTTCTCAATTTTCGGTGAGCTATATTAGTGCTGTAGAGAGAGGACAAATTCGACCAAGTCTAGGGGCACTGGAAAAACTTGCACAGAGACTGCAAGTATCCGTTGCTGATCTGCTCAGAATCGAACCCGGTGATGTCGTCGCTCCTGCCACGGGTGGCTACGTGTCTGCTTTTGATCGCGATGACATTGACGCGCAGATGCGTGAGGCGAATATCTTGATTCGCCAGGGGAACGCCGAAGCCGCACTCGAAATTCTCGCGCCGCTCGCCGAGCGTGGACCTTCGCTGCGGGAGCAGGCAACGCTGAAGTGGCATCTGGCATACTGCTACAATGCGCTACGACGCTCGGACGACGCAAGGCGCGAGGCGCAAGAAGGTATCCTGCTCGCCGATCGTGTGGGCGATCCTGACCTGCGCGAACGGGCGCGTCTGGAGCTCAGCCAGGCGTATAGCCTTGCGCAGAAGCACCAGGCCGCGCTCGATCAGTTGCGTCTCTGTCTTGAAGCCATCGAGAAGGCCGTCGTACTCGATCCCTTGTTCCGCATGAAGGTGCTGTTCTATCTCGGCAGCGAGTCCTGGATACTCGGTGAACAAGATGCGGCGCTGACGTATCTGCGTGAAGCCACTTCCCTGGCGGACGAGGCGCTTGACCCTGAGAAGCTCGGCCTGCGCTATTCACAGCTCGCGACCGCAGCGCGCACACAGGGCGATTATCGTAGCGCGCGCGCGTTTGCCGCGCGGAGTCTCGCGGCGTATGAAGACGCCGGATACCGGAGGGTCATGGCCCAAGCGCATACCCGGCTGGGCCGGGCGTTTGCCCAGTCGGGCGACCTGAGCGCCGCGCTGACCGAACTCGAGATGGCGAGTCAACGCGCCGAACAGCAGAACGACTCCCGTGGACTGGCCGAAGCGCAGAGCAATCTCGCGTCACTGTATCTACGCCAGCAGCGCACAGACGATGCGGCGAAGGCAGCCGAGCAGGCCATGACGCTGGCCGAGTCGCTCGACGATCCCACGCAACTGGCTGAGGCGCAGCTCGTCATGGCGCAGGTGCTCGAAGCCAGGAAAGACGTGACGAACGCCGAACACACGTTTGAGCAGGCGATCGAGGGGCTGAAACAGGCCAACGCCCTAACACAGCTCAGCGACGCCTACGCCGCGTTCTCCGAGTTCCTGGAGCGGCGCGGACAGAGCCGCAAGGCGCTCGAAGTGCTGAAGCAGGCTTGGAAGACGCGCGAGCAGGCGGCAGGTAACCACTAAACACGACCGAACGGAAGAACGCCACCAATCACCTCGGTGTACGCCGAAGGAATGTCTGGTGGCGTTTTCTCTTGCTCAATGCATCCGGCGCGTTGGATGAGCCCGCTCGCGCGATGATTTCATGGATGCGCTTTTCGTCCGGACAACCGCAGCCGTCCAATGGTAATGAAGGTCGCAATGATGAACCAGAGCGCGAACGCCGACAGTCCACCGA
The DNA here is from genome assembly GCA_036265775.1 of Ktedonobacterales bacterium. Classification (GTDB taxonomy): domain Bacteria; phylum Chloroflexota; class Ktedonobacteria; order Ktedonobacterales; family JADMIN01; genus DASWAC01. The sequence continues at coordinate 15,627 of DATAOM010000241.1, forward strand.
TGGCGTCTCCGGTAAAAGCGTTGATATCGGTATAGGTAGGCGTCGCGCCGCGAGCGAGGGCCTGGATCGTCTCCTGCGCCAGCGCCGCCACTACAAGCGCCGGAAAATACCAGTGTGGCCGCCGCAACGCTGGAACATACACCAGGAGCAGCAGGCCGACGATCAGGAAGAAGATGGCGTGTCCGACGAAATGATCGTGCGCGTTGCGAAAGACCATGCGGAACGGCGCGCCAAACGCCGGCCAAACTTCGCTGAGCCAGTCGAACGGGAACCACAATATGCCCAGGAGCGCGAAGACCGGCCAGCCCACGCGCAGCAGCGCCAGGGCCTGCCGCCTGAATGCGCTCACACGCGATGATGAGTGGTGTGTAATGCCGTACCTCCGGCGCGGCGCATGAGCGCAATTGACGGCGCGTGCGCTACAAAGCACAGCGCCAATCCAAAAAGGCGCCAGCAGCGCCCTATCGGGCAAGTTCAGCGGCGGAGGGAGCGGGATTCGAACCATTGAGCATTGCGGCCAGTGGTTTTCACATGCAAAGCCCTGCGTCACTCAATGTTCACCATTGTACATCTGTTCCCAAACAATGGGCGCATGGCGCCGTCATTCGTGCGTCTTGCAGTGGCTAAACCTGTCTGGGTTGCAGGGTTTCATGAAGCTTGGAGAGAGAAGGCAGGACTCGCGGGCTTGATGTCACTAGGCGCATAGTCGTCCACCAGAATGCATCCCTGGATGTCCAACGAATGGCTGCCGCTTGATCGGCCGTATAGTAACACCTCCGCTGGACACTCCTTTCAGGTCCCTTCAGGTCTCGTCGCGCCGTGTGGCGCGATGTCGCTGCGCGATGCGTTCCATGTAGCGTAACCGGCCGAGCAGGTACGCGATGTCGGCATCAAGGTGATTATAGTCGAGGCCAAACGAGAGACCCTGCGCTCGCGCCGTCTCAAGCACCTCTTTGGCCTGCGTCTCAGCTTGTTGAAAGGTCTCCAAAAGACCACGTATCTGCCCCGTCAGATCTCCTTCCATAACGCAGCCTCCCAGAGTGAGTAGGCGTTCGGCATGCGGGCGCCAAACGGTAGGGACCACGACCACCGGATGCCTGGATGGCCGCCCGGACAACAGTGTGAACGTGAGTACGCCAATCACGTCCCAGTCACGAGCGTAGATGCTATGGCGATTCATAACCATACGGGATTACCGCAGTTCCCTACGGGCTGGCCCGTAGATGCGTCTACGGAGCCTGCTCACTCGCCTGCTGTGGAGCGAACGGGAAGCGCTCGGCGCATCGCGGCCGCGGAGGCTCTAGCGCAGGATCAGGATGCGTCAGGTGTGCGACTGGTTGTGGGTAGTACAGTGAAGACCTTCTTCGCGCGCTTCAATCCTTGGAGGTAATGTCAGTCACGGAATGTCCGGTGACTTCGCGAGGTTACCAAGACGTATTCGTCGGAATCGGAGTCGTTCGCTGGTGTTCGCGAACCTGCTCACATTTGCCATTCTGCGCTCGGCGCCATTCACCGATCATCATCGCAGCCGCTCAGGATTTGTCTCGATGATGGCGTAGATCAAGTACGCCCTATTGGCTTCTAGTAGATGAGCGTCACACACTGCAGGCTCCGGGCAAGACCGTCATGTGTAACCATGTGCCGTAGTTTACTAGTGTTACGGCGATGGATAGTGCTGCCACGCTGCGGCTTGCGGTTGTGGATACAACCACTCCACTCATGAGGGGGAAGGATCTCCGATGCGCATAACTCTGCTGATATTGGGTCTCGCGCTCGTGCTGGCGCTCGCGGCCTGCGGAAGCACAAACACGACCTCCGGTGCGACTGCCATTGCGACAGCTACCGCAACCGCCACTGTGGCGCCGCCCACGGCGACATCGAGTGCGGGTGGGGCGGCGACCATTAAGATGGGCTCGGTCAACTTCACGGTTGGAAACGCCACAGTGAAGGCGGGACAGGCGGTCCTGTTTGATGATCCGACCTCGGGCGGCATCCACCATCTGGTGACCGGGCACAACGGCACGTTTGCCGCTGAGGCTGGCGCGCCAAGTCAGTTTGCGACCGCGGATGGGGTCTCGTTCTCTCCCGGGGACAGTATGTCCATCATCTTTCCAACGGCAGGCTCCTATGCCATTACCTGCACGATCCATCCCCTGATGAAGGCCACCATTACCGTCACGCCGTAGCGCTCCTCACGGATAGCTGTGCGTGTTGTTCTCAAACTTGGGATGAACCGCAGCGCTGATGGGGCTTGTTTCTGGGGCTCGCGATCAAGCGCGAGCAAGTTGGCCGCACCCAACGTTGACGCCAGCACGCGCAAGGCAGTGAAGAAGCAAAGTCGCTGAAATTCGATATTTGTCGTGGGGCGGAGGGAGAGGGATTCGAACCCCCGGGCCTTTCGGCCAGTGGTTTTCAAGACCACCGCATTAAACCGCTCTGCCATCCCTCCAAATGGTCGTCCGCCGCCGGAGCGCGGACTGACCTCCGCCAGTGTACCCGAAGCG